>CP113924.1:1435000-1448317 GCA_029391995.1 Streptococcaceae bacterium ESL0729 | reverse complement strand
CTCCTTTCGTAAAAATAGGTATAGCAATGATAACATTTTTTAGCCTCCTTATCCACAAAATTTGAAATAAAAAACAAAGATATCCACAGAAATGTAGATATGTTAGTAACTTATTAACATATTCCACAAGCACTTTTTAACAGCCTGTGAATATTGGGGATAAGTTAAAAATAGTTTAGAGTAATTAACAGGGTATGTGGATAACTTTTTCTTTAGTTAAAAGTCTTTGCAGGTTTTTAACAGCCTGTGGAAATGATTTAATAACAGCCTGTTAATTTCTCATTTTTTGTTGATAAAGCTGTGGGTAAAATAAAAACAATCCACAGAGATTATTTTTTCTGTGGATTATTCTGTGGATTACTTGCTAGCTTAAAAGGTCTTCAATCAACCGATTTAATTCGTCCAAATTATTAAAGGAAATTTTGATTTCTCCCTTGTTGTGTTTATTTGTTTTAATCTGAATTTTACTCCCGAATTTTTGGGCCAGTCTTTCTTCAATTTCATCAATAAATATATTTTTGGGCAAGGGATTATTTTTCGAATCAAGTTTATCCTTAGAAATCAGTTTTTCAAGTTCTCTGACTGAGATTTTATTTTGTAAGACTAGCCGAGCTACTCTTTCCTGTTCAGCTTCATCATCAAGAGCAAGAAGAACACGCGCATGCCCAGGACTAATTGATTTATTTTCAATCATTTCAAGAATTGTTTCAGGCAGTTGTAAAATTCTAATCATATTAGAAACATAGGGCCTTGATTTACCAAGTTTACTAGCAATTTCCTGGTGGGTCATCTTTGCCTTATCTGATAGATTTTTATAGGATTTGGCTTCCTCAAGGGCTGTCATATCATCTCTCTGGAGATTTTCTAAAATAGATAAAATCATCATTTCCTGATCTTCCAGTTGTCTGATTACTGCTGGAATAGTAGGAAGTCCTAACATTTCAAAGGCCCTAAACCTTCTTTCGCCAGCAAGAATCTGATAGCCAAAAACGTGAGATTTTCGAACAATAATCGGTTGGAGCAGGCCATTTTCCTTGATTGACTGGGCAAGTTCCAAAAGTTTAGTAGAATCAAAGTGAATCCTTGGCTGGTAGGGATTGGGGGAAATTTCCTTTAGACTGATATTCTTAATTTGTTCATTATCTTTTTTCATCATATGGGTATTCTAGTTTAAGGGGCCTTCTTTAGCAAGCTTTAAGCCAAGAAAAAAGACGACCCAGGTCGCCTTTTAATGTCCGTTTACTTGTCGCTTGTTTGTTCCTTGCTTAATTTTTTTGTCGATTCACTAAGCTTAACATCAGCTGTTTCCTTTTTACCATCTCGGTAGTAGGTAATCTTTACAGTATCACCAACGCTATATTTATAAAGGGCTGATTGCAAGTCTGTATAAGTAGCTGTAGGTGTGTCACCAAGTTGGGTGATAACATCATATTTCTTCAAACCAGCATTCTCAGCAGGCATCCCAGCTTGAACGCTAGCCACAACAACACCACTTGTTACATCATCAGGAATCTTCAAGTTCTTATCGATGGTATCTTTAGGAATATCCGCAAGATTTAACATTTGGATACCAAGAGCTGGCCTAATTACTTCTCCATCCTTTTCAAGTTTTGCAATGATATTTTCCACATCATTTGAAGGGATGGCAAATCCCATACCCTCAACAGCAACACCGCTTACGCTAGCTGAAGTTGATGCTATCTTACTTGAATTTATTCCAATAACCTGACCTTCGATATTGATTAAGGCTCCACCAGAATTTCCAGGGTTAATGGCTGCATCAGTCTGGATGGCATTGATGCTTACAGTCTCCCCACTGTCGTTTTGAGAGGTTACTTGCCTATTTAAGCTTGAAATAATACCTTGGGTGGCAGAGTTGGCATACTGGCTTCCAAGGGGAGAGCCGATAGCAATGGCAGGTTCTCCAACCTTAAGGGCACTAGAATCACCAAACTCAGCAACATCTTTTACCTTACTTCCATCGATCTTAATAACAGCCAAATCGCTGAAAGAATCAGTCCCTACAAGCTCACCCTTGACCTTCTCACCTGACGAAAGCATGATTTCAAGGCTGCTTGCTCCACTTACCACGTGGTTATTGGTTACGATATAGGCTGTATTTCCGTCTTTTTTATAGATAACCCCGCTACCTTCACCAGCCTCTTCTTCCTGATCACTTGTTCCATCCTGGTTGACCTTACCACCTAAAATATCGTCAATCGAAGTTCCGCTCTGTTTTTTTTGATAATTTATAACAGATACCACAGCATCTGAAACCTTGCTGATGGCGTTAGTTGTATCACTTGAAACATCATAAGAAACCTTCTTAGAAACAGTAGTATTACTTACCGCAGAATTTGTAGAATGATTGCTTGCAAAATTAGTCTGATAGATGGCATTTCCACCAAGGGCCAAGGCCCCACCAGCTACTCCAGCCAGCAAACCATTTAATATATTATTTTTAGCCATGACGTCTCCTTCTCATTTTTTCTAATTCTATTTCCACAAACTTAATGATACCTTAAAAGCCTGGTAAATAAAAATTTTAAGCAGCTTTGCTCTACAGGCCTTAACAAACTTAATGAACCTTTTTAGTGACATATAAATAAAAAGAGTTATCCACAGAAATGTGGATTAATAGGCAAATTTGTTGATAAATAAGCTTTCAGAAAATTTTGCAGGAAAACTGTGCTAAAATGAAAGCATGAAATTTAAATTAATTGCCCTTGGAAAACTAAAGGAAAAGTATTTAAAACAAGGGATTGATGAGTACAAAAAAAGGATGACAACCATGCATCCCTTAGAAATAATTGAACTACCTGATGAAAAAATTCCCGACAAGGCAAGTGACAAAGAAAAAGAGCTGGTTAAGAAAAAAGAAGGAGATAAAATTCTAGCTCGGATTAGCCCGCAGGACAAATTAATAGTTCTTGCCATTAAGGGTAAACTTTTGACCAGTGAAGAACTTGCTGAAAAGATTAAGGAATTTGAAATCTATGGAAGCCAAAATATTGTTTTCGTAATAGGAGGTTCTTTAGGTCTTTCTGATGAGGTCTATAAAAGAGCTGACCTTGAGATTTCCTTTGGTCGCTTTACCCTCCCCCATCAGCTTATGCGTTTAGTTTTTTGTGAACAAATTTACAGATCCCAGATGATAAACCGTGGAAGTGAATACCATAAGTAGATGAACAAGGTTAATTTTTGCCAGATTATAAGAAAAAAATTATTATGTTAAAGGGGCCAATGCTATTGACCTTTAGCTTTAAAATGGTATCATAAGAAAAATAAAAAATTTACATAGGGAAAAAGGAGAAACTAATGTCAAATTGGGACACAAAATTTTTGAAAAAAGGCTTTACCTTCGATGATGTTTTATTAATTCCAGCCAAGAGTGAAGTCTTACCAAACGAAGTAGATATGCAAGTCAAACTTGCAGATAATTTGACATTAAATATTCCTATTCTTTCAAGTGCCATGGATACAGTCACTGAATCAGCAATGGCCATCTCACTTGCCCGCCAGGGTGGAATGGGTGTAATCCACAAGAACATGTCAATTGAAGAGCAAGCTGAGCAAATCCGTCGTGTTAAGCGTAGCGAGTCAGGCGTTATCACAGATCCCTTCTTCTTGACACCAAATCATGCAGTTGAAGAGGCTGAAAATTTGATGGCAACCTACCGTATTTCTGGTGTGCCAATTGTTGAAACCCTTGAAAATCGTAAACTTGTTGGTATCTTAACCAATCGCGACTTACGTTTTGTCGCTGATTACTCAAAAGCAATCAGCGATGTTATGACCTCAGAAGACTTAATCACAGCACCTATCGGAACTACTCTTGAAGAGGCTGAAGAGATTCTTCAAAAGTACAAGATTGAAAAACTACCTCTTGTTGATGATAAGGGTCGCCTAAGTGGACTTATCACCATCAAGGATATCGAACGTGTTATCGAGTTCCCTAATTCAGCTAAGGATAAAAAAGGTCGCTTGCTTGTTGCAGGGGCAGTCGGAGTTACCTCTGATACTTTTGATCGCGCTGAAGCTTTGTTTGAAGCAGGAGCTGACGCGATTGTTATTGATACAGCCCACGGACATTCTGCAGGTGTTATCCGTAAGATTGCAGAAATTCGTGCCCACTTCCCAGACAAGACTTTGATTGCTGGAAATATCGCGACAGCTGATGGAGCTCGTGCTTTATTTGAAGCTGGAGTTGACGTTGTTAAGGTCGGAATTGGACCAGGATCAATCTGTACAACCCGTGTTGTTGCAGGTGTTGGTGTACCACAAATTACAGCTATTTATGATGCAGCAGGAGTTGCCCGTGAATACGGTAAATCAATTATCGCTGACGGTGGAATCAAGTACTCAGGTGATATTGTTAAGGCTCTAGCAGCTGGTGGACATGCTGTCATGCTTGGATCAATGCTTGCAGGGACTGACGAGTCACCAGGTGAATTTGAAATCTACCAAGGACGTAAATTCAAAACTTACCGTGGTATGGGAAGTCTTGGAGCTATGAAACGTGGATCAAGTGATCGTTACTTCCAAGGCGGAGTTAATGAGGCTAACAAGCTTGTACCTGAAGGAATTGAAGGACGAGTGGCCTATAAGGGTTCTGCTGCTGATATTGTCTTCCAAATGCTTGGTGGAATTAAATCAGGTATGGGCTACACTGGAGCTGCTACAATCGAAGACCTTCACAATTCAGCTCAGTTTATTGAAATGAGTGGAGCTGGACTTAAGGAAAGTCATCCACATGATGTTCAAATCACTAAAGAAGCACCTAATTATTCAGTACAATAACAAATTAAAAATATTAAGGGGTTTGCTACTAGCAGACCTCTTTTTTAGTTTGAGAAAAACCTGATTTAAGCTATAATCAGATTATTAGCTTACAGGAGAGATAAGGATGTTAGAAAAAAGTATAAAATTACCTGAAGATTTAAAGGCAGATTTAGGTTTAAAAACAAATGACCGTTTAACAATGAGTGTCGATGGTTCACGATTGATAGTTGAAAAGGAGAATTCGATTGAAAAAAATCAAAGTATATCCTTAAGATGGTTCTTATTGCCATCTATTCTTGTGAGTCTGGTTTTCTTTGCCTATTTTAAGTTTTACGAACAGGTAGAATATATCCCCTTCACATCTGGAGATACAACAGCAATCTCACACATGACCATTGTTTTAGGTCTTTTGACAGGAATAATTTCCTTTACCACATTCTTTATTAAGGGAAAAAGAAGCCAGCAAAAGAACCTAAAGAATATTTACTGGCGTAGCCTTCCGGTTCTTCTTGCTTCATTTGCTGTCATGCTTGTCCTTGGACTAATGGGCCTTTTTTGGATCTTTGGTATTGTTTTTGAGGGTGCCAAGTTTGATATTTATACATCAACCTTCCTCTTTCTGATTTTTATAAGTATCATCAATTACCTGATGATTTATTTTGCCATAACAATAACTCCCCGCCGAATTATTAGCCTCTTTACCCTCGTCATAGTTGGGGGAGTCTTTTTATCAATGATAGCCAACAGCAACTTGCAGTGGTGGCAGATTAATTTTAGTTTCTTAGGAACCTCAAATGCGACCTCTGCCTGGCAGTTTAACCTAACCTTAATTCTTTCAGCCTTCCTTCTTTTGGCCTTAACCGACTATATCTTTAGCATTCTTAAGGAAATATTACCTAAAAATAGAAGGTTACAGATTTTAAGACTTCTTTTGACCATAACTGCCTTTGGACTGGCTGGTGTTGGCTTCTTCCCTAACGATAAGGGTAATAGCTACCTCCATTACATGCATGATAAGTCAGCTAATCTTTTGATTTATATGATAATTATTATGATTATCGCAATTCGTTGGCTACTTCCTGATGTAAAAAAGGAATTTTTAGTGATTTCTTATGGGATTGGAGTACTTCTAGTGGTGGCTAATATTCTATTTTCAAATGTACGTTACCTATCCTTGACCGCTTTTGAGATAATTGCCTTTTTCTTAGCCTTTGCTTGGATTTTGCTTCTTTTTCAAAACTTACAAAGTCTCTCAAGCCTGAATATCAAGGATTATGAGTTGATTGTTGAATAAAAATTAAAAAAAATTAAATTTTTTTACAAAAAGGGGTTTACAAGTCGTAAAAATCTTGTATAATATAAAAGTACCGTTGAGGAAGACGCAAGACGTAAATCTTAACGGGAAAACAAATGGTCCGTTGGTCAAGGGGTTAAGACACCGCCTTTTCACGGCGGTAACACGGGTTCGAATCCCGTACGGACTATTTTTGGAGGATTACCCAAGTCCGGCTGAAGGGAACGGTCTTGAAAACCGTCAGGCGTGTAAAAGCGTGCGTGGGTTCGAATCCCACATCCTCCTTTACCTTATAGGTATTTTAACATCGCGGGATGGAGCAGCTAGGTAGCTCGTCGGGCTCATAACCCGAAGGTCGTAGGTTCAAATCCTGCTCCCGCAATTGACTTTGTAAGTCTTTAAAAATTACGCTTTTGGCTCGGTAGCTCAGTTGGTAGAGCAATGGATTGAAGCTCCATGTGTCGGCGGTTCGATTCCGTCTCGCGCCATTATTAAAAAGCGGGTGTAGTTTAGTGGTAAAACTACAGCCTTCCAAGCTGTTGTCGCGAGTTCGATTCTCGTCACCCGCTTTGAACTTATAGTTCATTATACTAAATTTTTAAAATTTGGGCGCATAGCTCAGCTGGTTAGAGCGCACGCCTGATAAGCGTGAGGTCGGTGGTTCGAGTCCACTTGTGCCCATTAATTGATTTGGTGCTTATTGCACGAGAGATACACCTGTTCCCATGTCGAACACAGAAGTTAAGTCTCGTTACGCCGGAAGTAGTTGGGGGTTGCCCCCTGTGAGATAAGGTAGGCGCCAAGTTGATATTCCGCCATAGCTCAGTTGGTAGTAGCGCATGACTGTTAATCATGATGTCGTAGGTTCGAGTCCTACTGGCGGAGTCAGATAGAGTTCCTGATGGGAGCTCTTTTTTGCTTCCTTTATCCTTAAGGAAGGGATGCAAAAAGGAGGGAAAGCAATTTTCCCTCCCGACTAACCTTCCTCCAAAAAATTTGTGCCCTTATTGGAAGCTAGTTATTTTCAGTAATTTTTCAAAATAGCGTTTATTTTTCAAGAATTACCTTAGATGCCTTGTCTAAATATTCAGCAGCCTTCTGCTGGTGTTCCTCAGCAAGCTTTCGATATTCCTGAGCCTCTTCTCGTTTCTCAACTTCCTTCTCAGAAAGATTTGAGCTAGTCTGAAGTTCCGCCTGCTTTTCCTTGATCGGCTGCATGCTCTTATCATACCTGTAGATAGAAAATCCAGCAACAAGCAGCATGGTAGATAGGCCAAGTATTATTTTCCATTTCTTTTTCATTTAATTCTCCTTAATAATTTGTGTAAATAAATGGCATAAGTCTATTATAGGTTATTTTTCGTTTTTTTAAACATCTATGTTAAATTTTTATTTTAGATTTAAAAAATTATGTTAAAAAAATATTTATCTGAGTCCTGTCTATTCCTAATCAATTTATGACAATGACCTGCATGCAAATGTAGAAGCCCATAAAATTTATGGAACTTACAAGTTACGAATAGAAGCTCATAATTTAGTAGATTTAGTTAATTATTTACTAATAAAAATTAATTTTTTAAATTAACCCTTTACATTTTTTTAAATTTTTGTATAATATAAAAGTACCCTTGAGGAAGTCCTTAAGGTACATGACTAAATGGTCCGTTGGTCAAGGGGTTAAGACACCGCCTTTTCACGGCGGTAACACGGGTTCGAATCCCGTACGGACTATTTTTGGAGGATTACCCAAGTCCGGCTGAAGGGAACGGTCTTGAAAACCGTCAGGCGTGTAAAAGCGTGCGTGGGTTCGAATCCCACATCCTCCTTTCTATGCGGGTGTAGTTTAGTGGTAAAACTACAGCCTTCCAAGCTGTTGTCGCGAGTTCGATTCTCGTCACCCGCTTAAGTAAAGTCTCCAAGGAGGCTTTTTTTCATGCTTAAGATTTTCTTTTAAAACTTATGAAGAATAAATGGCTTCCTAATTGTTAAAGCTATTTTAATTTATTGTGAAATATGATACAATAAACATATGAAACAGAAATTATTTATGGCACTTATTGCCCTGGCTCTTTTAGGAGCTGTTCCAACAAGAACTCAAGCCCATCAAGTAGATGGACAAGACACCCAGGAAGTAATTGATGGCAAAATTGAATCAGTTATTTCAGTTCTTCATCAAGATAATATTCTTGGCGATGAAGAAGAAAGCTCTCCCATTGCAGCTCGTTTTGGTTACAGATGGCGTTGTAATACCTGTGGAGCTGTAGGTGCTTGGCAATTTTCTCTTATTACTGCTGAAAAATATGCCATTGAACATTTAAGAAGAAGCAGGACTTGTAAACTTGTAACCACAAGTGCAGTTTAAAATTAGAACTCGGGAGAGTTCTTTTTTTATGCAAAATTTTGAAAAATTAGTTTCACGTGAAACTAAAATATATTTGGAAAACTAAAAAAATGAGTGATAAACATATGTAAGCCTTTACATATAAAAAATATTGTGCTAGATTTAACATATAGTTTTATTTTTATTATTATTTTTATTATGAAAAGGAGAAGTGTATGGGTAAATTTCCAGATAATTTTTTATGGGGTGGATCAACTAGTGCTTACCAAGTAGAGGGTGCTTGGAATGAGGACGGCAAGGTTCCATCAGTGCAGGATATGCGTGAGCCTTTTCCTGGAACTAGTGATTACAAGGTGGCAACTGACCACTATCATCGCTATAAGGAAGATGTTAAACTTTTTGCAGAACTTGGTCTTAATTCTTATCGTTTTTCAATTGCATGGACGAGGATTATCAAAGAAGATGGATCAATCAATGAAGCAGGTCTCAAATTTTACGATAATTTAATTAATGAACTTATTTCTCAAGGAATTGAACCAATTCCGACCGTTTATCATTTTGACCTTCCTTATTGGATTTCACAAAAGGGTGGTTGGCAAAATCGTGAAACAATTGATCTATTTGTTGATTACTGCGAGGTTTTATTTGATAATTTTGGTGACCGTGTTCGCTACTGGCAAACCATTAATGAACAAAATATCCATGTATTCATGAGTGCCTTAATGGACGGTAAAGACTATAGCTGGCGTGAAACCTTCCAAGGGAACCACCATATGCTTGTTGCCCAGGCAAAAGCTATGAAAGTTTACCATGAAGGTAAGTATCCAGGTAAAATTGGTCCTGCTCCAAATATTTCATGTGTCTATGCAGCTTCTGAAAGTCCAGAAGACCAAATGGCAGCAGAATATGCAGCAGCCTTCCGTAACTGGCTCTTCCTAGATGCAGCAGCTTATGGGACTTACAATCCCCAAGCCCTATCGATCATGCGTAAACTAAATGCGGTACCTTACATGACTGATGAAGATCTTGAGATTATGCGTGAGAATACAGCAGATTTCATTGCCTTTAACTACTATAGTTCGATGACTGTTAAGGCTTCTGATGGAGATACTAAGATTAAAAAAGGTGACCAGCAACTTGGATTTGTAGTCCCAGGTATTTTTGAAGCTGTTAGCAATCCAAAACTTGAAAAAACTGAGTTTTCAGGTTGGGAAATTGATCCCCTAGGTCTTCGTATCACAGCCAACCAAATGTACTCACGCTACGGCCTACCACTTTTAATTACAGAAAATGGATTAGGACAAGCAGATGAGCTAACAGAAGACGGAAAAATCCACGATGACTACCGTATTGACTACTTGGATAAGCATATCAAGCAAGTTTCAGCTTTAATCAATGAGGATGGAGTTGAGATGATTGGATACTGCCCTTGGAGTGTGATTGATTTGATTAGTACCCATGAAGGATATAAAAAGCGTTATGGATTTATCTATGTTAACCGTGATGACTTTGACCTTAAAGACCTAAAACGCATCAAAAAAGATAGCTTCTACTGGTATAAAAATG
Organism: Streptococcaceae bacterium ESL0729; assembly: GCA_029391995.1. Classification (NCBI taxonomy): domain Bacteria; kingdom Bacillati; phylum Bacillota; class Bacilli; order Lactobacillales; family Streptococcaceae; species Streptococcaceae bacterium ESL0729. The sequence continues at coordinate 1,438,334 of CP113924.1, read as the reverse complement.
TAATTGAAGCCAATGCAATAGAAGATTAATTCTTTAAATAGCCAAAAAAACCAGACCTTATATGGTCTGGTTTTCGTTTTCTATCTCTATACGGTATTATAATTTTTTATTTGTCTTTGTATTAAACTTGTTATCTTTGTGGTTATTTATTTTATTCTTAGTACCATCCATTAGCAAGCCAGAAAGCTTTAGCAGCATCCCATGACCCGTAACGACTTGTCACATATTGATCAGCAACACGTTCTTGGTTAGCTGCACTATAGTCACCATTTAAGTAGCTAGCACTTAGTTGGTAACGACCGATATATTGACCATTTGTAGCAGTGTAGCTGCCGCCAGATTCCTTTTGAGCAATCCACTCTTTGGCAGAAGAAGTATTGGTAGTAGTTACCTGAGCAGGGGCACTGTAGCTAACAGCTGGTGCAGTTTCTACAACAGGTGCTGGTGCTGGTGTTTCTAAAGCCACTACTTCTTCAACATGGCTAGCAGGTTCTACAAGGGTCATAGTCATATTATCTGTATCAAACTTAAGTTCTTGACCTACATAGATAAGGTTAGCATTTTGAATTCCATTATTTGATGCGATATTTTGAACAAAGCTTGCACTTCCAAGGTACTCCTGAGAGATTGAAGATAAGGTATCACCTTCAACAACCTTATGAGTAATAACATCAGCATTGGCACTCTTGGCACCGAAGATCGCCGTTCCAAGAAGAAGGCCAGTAGCTAATATAGTTTTAATATTCATGTAAGATAAAATCTCCTTTAGATTTCGTATTTGTTTTTGTTTATTTCTTGTACAAGGAGTATTAAAACAAAGTAATATTACAAGGATATGGGATAATTATATAAATTCAATTTCAAATATTGCTACATTGTTACATGAAAGCCCCAAAAAGAGTTCTAAAGCTAGCAATTAACTCCTAAAACATGAATAAAATAATCAACTTTCTTCTATATATAGCACACCATATATGTAAGATGGAATTAATTTTAGTTTTATCTATAATAAAAAATTTTTAAAAACTAAGAAAATTAAAGGAAATAAAAATTTGCAAAATCGGAATTATTTTTGAAAAACCAGTTGACAGCCATTGCAAACTTTGATAGAATAATAACACTGTCAAGGACAGGTCAATTTGTGGTTTATAACTTTGAAAAAAGTTCAAAAACATGTTGACAGAAAATCCTACAGATGGTAAACTAACAAAGTTGCTTAAGGGCAACACTTAGTTGGATAACTTGGTTAAACAACTAAGAAAAAAGTTAAAAAAGTAGTTGACAAAGACATTAAGTCATAGTAAACTATAAAAGTTGTCTGAGGGCAACAGTTCAAAACAAGCTTGAAAAAAAACTTTAAAAAGTGGTTGACAAGTAAAACAAGTTTTGATAAACTAATGAAGTTGTCTCGAAGGAGACAGCGATAGACCTTTGAAAACTGAACAAAGCAAAACGAACCAAATGTGCAGGGTGAATGTTTAGACATTCAACTGTCAATTTTGACAATAAATAAAGCAACAAAAGCGAGCTAGTGACTATTAATAGTCTGCTCATAATTTATATGAGAGTTTGATCCTGGCTCAGGACGAACGCTGGCGGCGTGCCTAATACATGCAAGTTGAGCGCTGAAATCTGGTACTTGTACTAGATGGATGAGCAGCGAACGGGTGAGTAACGCGTGGGTAACCTGCCTTATAGAGGGGGATAACTACTGGAAACGGTAGCTAATACCGCATAACACTTAGTATCACATGATACAGAGTTGAAAGTGCCAAATGGTACACTATGAGATGGACCCGCGTTGTATTAGCTAGTTGGTGAGGTAAAGGCTCACCAAGGCGATGATACATAGCCGACCTGAGAGGGTGATCGGCCACACTGGGACTGAGACACGGCCCAGACTCCTACGGGAGGCAGCAGTAGGGAATCTTCGGCAATGGACGAAAGTCTGACCGAGCAACGCCGCGTGAGTGAAGAAGCGTTTTCGGATCGTAAAACTCTGTTGTAAGAGAAGAACACCAGAAAGAGTGGAAAGCTTTCTGGCTGACGGTATCTTACCAGAAAGCCACGGCTAACTACGTGCCAGCAGCCGCGGTAATACGTAGGTGGCAAGCGTTGTCCGGATTTATTGGGCGTAAAGCGAGCGCAGGCGGTTCATTAAGTCTGATGTAAAAGGCAGTGGCTCAACCATTGTAAGCATTGGAAACTGGTGAACTTGAGTGCAGTAGAGGAGAGTGGAATTCCATGTGTAGCGGTGAAATGCGTAGATATATGGAGGAACACCGGAGGCGAAAGCGGCTCTCTGGACTGTAACTGACGCTGAGGCTCGAAAGCGTGGGGAGCAAACAGGATTAGATACCCTGGTAGTCCACGCCGTAAACGATGAGTGCTAGATGTTCGGGGGTATCCACCCCTGAGTGTCGCAGCTAACGCATTAAGCACTCCGCCTGGGGAGTACGACCGCAAGGTTGAAACTCAAAGGAATTGACGGGGGCCCGCACAAGCGGTGGAGCATGTGGTTTAATTCGAAGCAACGCGAAGAACCTTACCAGGTCTTGACATACGAGTGCTATCCCTAGAGATAGGGAGTTCCTTTGGGACACTCGATACAGGTGGTGCATGGTTGTCGTCAGCTCGTGTCGTGAGATGTTGGGTTAAGTCCCGCAACGAGCGCAACCCCTATTGTTAGTTGCCATCATTAAGTTGGGCACTCTAGCGAGACTGCCGGTAATAAACCGGAGGAAGCGTGGGGATGACGTCAAATCAGCATGCCCCTTATGACCTGGGCTACACACGTGCTACAATGGGAAGTACAACGAGTCGCAAGCCGGTGACGGCAAGCTAATCTCTTAAAGCTTCTCTCAGTTCGGATTGTAGGCTGCAACTCGCCTACATGAAGTCGGAATCGCTAGTAATCGCGGATCAGCACGCCGCGGTGAATACGTTCCCGGGCCTTGTACACACCGCCCGTCACACCACGAGAGTTTGTAACACCCGAAGTCGGTGAGGTAACCGCAAGGAGCCAACCGCCTAAGGTGGGATAGATGATTGGGGTGAAGTCGTAACAAGGTAGCCGTATCGGAAGCGTGCGGCTGGATCACCTCCTTTCTAAGGAAAATACGAGGATACCTGCACATTTAGTTTTGCATTGTTTAGTTTTGAGAGGTTTATACCTAAAACAAGATATATATCTTCTCAAAGAAGATTGGGGCCTTAGCTCAGCTGGGAGAGCGCCTGCTTTGCACGCAGGAGGTCAGCGGTTCGATCCCGCTAGGCTCCATAGGTAGTTGAATTACTACCGCATCGATCATTGAAAATTGAATAATTTCTAATA
>CP113924.1:177500-460000 GCA_029391995.1 Streptococcaceae bacterium ESL0729 | reverse complement strand
TCATCCTGTAAATTAAGCTCAAATGATCCTTCTGTTTTAAAGTCAGCCCTAATTTCAGCTGTGTTTGTTTGTCCCTCAAGGAGGTTAACTTCTGTTGAGTTAATTGAAGCCTTAACTAATTCTTCAGTTCTTAGGTCTTTAATTTCTCGAACAGGTTTCATGAATAGTCTGTCCCCGTGGAGGCTTAATTCCCTTGGGAAGGTTAGAGCTCCAGCCCATCCGTCAGCTTTTTCTGGCATATCACTTTCCCACATAGCCATCCAAGCAAAGACTAAACGGCGTCCATCAGGTGCAAGGGCAGTTTGAGTTGCATAGAAGTCGTGACCAAAATCAAGTTCTTTGAATTCACCACGGTTAAACTTGTGGTTTTCATCCATTTTACCAACGAAGTATCCTGTTTGGAAAAGGTTACGGTATTTTTCATCCTGAGCCTTAATTCCTTGAGGCGATGTTAGAAGGATGTCTTTACCGTCAATTGTAAAGAAGTCAGGACATTCCCACATAAATCCTTCTTTTTCAACACTTTCAGCATAGCTAATGTCTGTTAGGTAAGTCCAGTCGATTAAATCTTGTGATTTGTAGATGATTACTCGTCCAAGACCTTCTTTGTTTTGGTTTCCAAGAACCATGTAGAAGTCTTCGCCCTCTTGCCAAACTTTAGGGTCACGGAAGTGGTGAGTGCTATCTTCTGGTGCTGATGAGATTACTGGATTTTGGGCAATTTTTTCAAATTTAATTCCGTCTTCAGACACGGCTACGTTTTGGTTTTCCCAGAAGTGTTCAGGGTCTCCGTCTCCGTAGTAGTGGTGACCAGTGTAAACTAGGTAAAGTTTATCGTCTTTAACGATTGCTGAACCTGAGAAGCATCCACCTTCGTCAATTCCTTCAGTATCTGGAGCTAATGCAATTGGAAGAGTTTCCCAGTGGATTAAATCACGACTTCTTGCATGTCCCCAGTGCATTGGTCCCCAGTTTTCTGAGTATGGGTGGTGTTGGTAGAAAATGTGGTAGTAACCTTTAAAGTAGCAGAATCCATTTGGATCATTAATCCAGCCATTTGCTGCGGCTACGTGGTAACCCAAGCGGAAACGTTCGTCAGTAATTTGTACAAATTCTTGCGTTGTTGTAGTTGTTGTCATCTTTTTCCTCTTTCTTTTCTTATAATTTTTAATCTGCTAAAGGTTGACCATTAACGTCTTCATTATCACCTTTTAGGATGAAGAATCCGTAAACAGCTGCTACTAAAACAATTAGTGAGATAATTTTAAAGGTTCCACTGTAACCGATGTGGTCTCTAAGCATACCTAGTGGAGTTGATAGGATTACCTGTCCAATTTGGGCTGCCACTTGGAAACCAATCATATAAAGAGTTGCTGATAGTTTTGTATTGAAATGAAGGGTGAAATATCTAAAGATAGATAGGGTAAATAAAGGTACTTCTAAGGAGTGAAGCATTTTGATTCCTGACACGGCAATGGGATTAGTTACAAATCCACAAAGACCGATACGTAGGAACATGATTGTAGTTCCTAAAAGGAGAGTTTTTCTTACCCCAATTTTTTTCATAAGGATTGGCACAAGACCTAGCATGATGGCTTCAACGAAAACTTGGACACTATTAAGGGTTCCGTAGGTTTTTTGACCAATGGCATCTGTAGAAAATAGATTGGTGTAGAAATCAGGGAACATCTGCTGGTCGAATACATTGTAGAAGGTCCATGAGAACATTACAAAGAAAATGACCTGCCAAAGCATAGGAATTTTTAAAAGTCCAAATGTATCTTTAAGTTTTGGTGATGAATTGTCATTTTTTAATTCATCAACGGCTTTGACTGCTTCTCTTTCTTCCTTTGGTCGCCAAAAGATTAAATCAAGTAAAAGTCCAACTCCAATGATTGACCCACCCCAGAAGTTAAGTTGGGGATTTTTTACAAATAAGAAACCGGCAACTAGGGCTGATACGGCATATCCAAATGACCCCCAAGCCCGTGCTTGACCATAGGCAAAACCAAAGACCCTAGAGAATCGCTCGGTCGTTGCCTCTAAAATACCTACTGCAGAAAGGTAGGCTGCTGATAGGAAGATTGCTCCTACCCAAGCTCCAATCATGAAATGATTTTGAATCAAAGGGGTATAGACATAGATGAAAAATGGTGCTATAAGAGCTGATAAAACGGCATTAAAGATGAGTAGATGCCTTTTAATAAAGAGCTTGTCCTGGATTGTCCCGTAGATGAACATAAGGGTTAGACTAGCAACTGAGTTGATTGAGAAAATGCTACCAACCTGACTTCCAGATAGCCCGAGACCGTTACTCTTAGATGTTAACCATAGTTGGAAAAAACTCCACCAGATTCCCCATGATGCAAAGAATAGGAACATGGTAGTCGAACTCTGTAAATAAGATGGATTTTTTAATTGATTAAAACTTTTCGACACTTTCATAATAAATAAACTTCCTCACGTATGTCAACCGGTTAATATATAGGCCAAAAAAATATTAATCTAGTTGATTATTTTTTTAGAAAACGTTTTCTTTAAATATAGAATATACTAATCCAGGTTATATGTCAACCGATTAACTTAAATTTGTAAAATATTTAATTAGATTTTTTTATAAGAAAAAAAGGATCATCGATCCTTCTATAAGATTCCTTGTTTTTTAAGACCAGTAAGCAGGGTGCGCGAGATGGGACCGACCACTACTAATTGTAGGGGCAAGGCCATGATGAAATTCATAATCCAAGCCTTGAGGTAGCTGTGAATATTAAGAGATGAAAGGCCTGCTTCAAGGACTAGGCCAAAAATCGACATGAAAGATACCATTCCAAGAACCATACAGGTTGAGATTGAAAGGATAAGTTGGATTTTTTTATTTTTATTAACAAAAGGTAAATTGAAGGCTACTTTTTTAGCAATAGGTCCTACAACTACCACATCTAAGAAAAAGGCCACAATAAAACCTGGGACAAGACCCACGAAAAAATTGCCCATGGTCAAATCATTGTGTAAGGATAGGTTGTAGATGCTCATTCCTGTGACCATTAAAAAGCACATAATAACTGTAAAAAAGATTCCTTGTTTTTTATTTTCTGGCATGTAATAACTCCTTAAAATTTTTATTATTTTAAACAACCTTGCCAGTCTATCATAAAAAAATTTTCCTCGTAAGTTACTTTTTGGTTACAGAATAGATGCATATTATCAAAAATCCACCCCTACTTCTGTTCTGTAAGGGTGGATTCTTATTTATCTAATCCCTAGAGCAATACGAGCGTAGCGGCTCATCTTGTCAACAGTCCAGGCTGGATACCAAACTAGTTTTACTTCTGATTCGGTAACTTCTGGAACTTCTTTTAGGGCGTCATGAATCTGATCAGTTAGAATATCAGCCAGAGGGCAACCCATAGTTGTTAGGGTCATCTTAATTTCTGTGAAGCCGTTGTCTTCAAAAGAAATTTCATATACAAGGCCGAGATTGATAATATCAACCCCAAGCTCTGGGTCAATCACTGATTCAAGGGCAGTAAGGATTTTATCCTTGATTGCTTCAACTTCTTCTGTAGTATATTTATCAGCCATTTTATTTTCTCCTTTGGATTATAGCCTTTATCAGGTAAAAATTATAGGAAGTCCTTAAGACGTTTGCTGCGGCTTGGGTGGCGTAATTTACGAAGGGCTTTAGCTTCGATTTGGCGGATACGCTCGCGGGTAACGTCAAAGACCTTACCTACTTCTTCAAGGGTACGCATTTTTCCGTCATCAATACCAAAACGCAGGCGAAGAACATTTTCCTCACGGTCAGTCAAGGTATCTAAGACTTCGTCAAGTTGCTCACGCAAGATAACACGAGTTGTGTGGTCAACGGGATTTTCAATAACCTCATCTTCAATGAAGTCACCAAGGCGGCTATCATCTTCTTCTCCAATTGGTGTTTCAAGACTTACGGGTTCTTGAGCAATTTTAAGAATTTCACGCACCTTGTCTGGTGCCATATCCATCTTTTCCCCGATTTCTTCTGGGGTTGGTTCGCGGCCCAAGTCTTGAAGTAGTTGACGTTGGATGCGGATCAATTTGTTGATGGTTTCAACCATGTGGACCGGGATACGAATGGTACGAGCCTGGTCTGCGATGGCACGAGTGATGGCCTGACGAATCCACCAAGTCGCATAGGTTGAGAATTTGAAACCTTTAGTATGGTCAAATTTTTCAACAGCCTTCATAAGACCCATGTTACCTTCTTGAATCAAATCAAGAAACTGCATGCCACGGCCCACATAACGCTTAGCAATACTTACAACCAAACGAAGGTTGGCTTCAGCTAGACTTTGCTTGGCAAATTCATCACCAGCTACAATAGCCTCAGCAAGAGCTGTTTCTTCTTCCATGGTTAAAAGAGAAACACGGCCAATTTCCTTAAGGTACATACGAACTGGATCATCAATCTTAACACCAGCTGCAGCTGTTAAATCCTCATCTGACTCTTGGCCAAGTTTTGGATCATCCTTAAGGGCCATTGAGCTTGGATTACCGTCCTTATCGACAATTGAAATTCCAGCATCTTGAACCCTTTGAAGGACATCATCAATCTTATCAGCTTCAAGCTCTAAACTTGCCACTAAATCTTTAGTTAGGACATCATCAACAACAATTCCTTCAGCCTTGTGGGCACGGATAAAGTTTGCGATAGCAATATCAACACTTGTTACATCTTTTTTTACATTTTTCTTAGTTGTCAAATTTATCTCCTTAATCTAAAAGTTTCTTTTGTTTTATAAACTCTAGGGTAAGTTCCATTTCTTTTTCTAAATTACCAGCCTTTTTGGCTACATCCAGCTGTCTTTTCAAGTCCTCAAGCTTTAAAAGTTTATTTTCCCTAATAAATGTTTTAAGAACATCTTTTATCTCTTCCTTGGCTAGCTGCTTGGGTAAATTAAGGGACTTCATCTGATACCACAGATTGGATAAGTCCTCTGGTAGGCTGTGGACCAACTGGGTTTCATCGATTCTTTCCAAAGACATATACTGAAGGATTACTGCCTCAAAGAGCTTCTGGTAATTTTTATGCCTAAAGGAAAAATCCTCATCATCCATTATTTCGTTAAGCAAATAAGGATGGGAGATCAACCTTTGAAGCAGGTATTGCTCTGTTCTTTCTAAACGAGTAAGCCTTGAAGTCTGGTCTCCTTCAACAAGATTAGCCGGACGACTTATCGCTTGTCTCTTAACATTTTGTGGCCAGTTCTGCTGGGCTCCACCATTAATTTGATTTGCATTCTCCTGCCTTCTAACTAATTCCTCAAGTTTTTGGTAGTTAAAAGTTGGTAGAAGACCTTCCAGTTTATTAAGGTAGGCACTCTGCTTGGCTGTACTTAATTCACTAGCAATCAAAGGAATAATCTTATCTAAAAAATTACTCTCTTCATCAAGGCTTGCCTGGGGTAAAGGTTTTAGGTAGTCGATTAAAAATTCAACCTCACTCACCTTTCCCCTTTCCATAAGATTTTTAAGGGCACCTGGATATCTTTTTTCATACTCATCGGGGTCTAGATTGTCAGGAATCTGTACAATCTGAACCTTTTTACCAGCCAAAAGGGAAAGTGATTTGTAGGCTGCATTCTGTCCTGCCTTATCCCCGTCATAAAGAAGGATAAAATTACTGGCAGTTCTTTCGAGTTTTTTAACATGATGACTTGTAAGGGCTGTACCCATGGTTGCTACCACATTAGCTACGCCAGTCTTATAAGCAGCTATAACATCCATAAAACCTTCCATCAGATAGACTTCCCTAGATTTACTAATAGATGCCTTGGCCCTATTTAAATTATAAAGTTCATAACTTTTGTTAAAAATAGGGGTTGCTGGGGAATTCTTATACTTGGCTTCCTTCTTGTCAGCTGCCTGCTCCGTCCAAATACGACCAGAAAAGGCAATAATATGATTGTAATCATTGGCCAGGGGAAACATTATCCTATTACGAAAGGAATCAAATATTTTATTCTCCGTAAAAGTAAAAAGACCTGACTCAGATAAGACCTTCTCTTCAAACTTATTGGACAAAAACTGATATAAAAGATCAGCTTCATTTGGAGCCAGACCGATTCCAAATTGTTCTATTATCTGGTCATCAATTCCTCTGGCATAAAGATACTCCTTGGCCTTTTTTCCAGCCTCAGTAGAGGTGAGAACCATGTGGTAAAATTTGCTGGCCTGGGCGTGAATATCAAGGAGACTTTGATGGGGATTTTCCCGTCTAGTTTCTTCTTCAAACTCCAAATTTATTCCAGCGTATGCTGCTACTTCCTTAACGCTGTCTAAAAAACTTATCTGCTTGTAGTCCTCAAGGAATTTTATGACATCTCCTGACTTACCACAACCAAAGCAGTGATAGAACTGCTTGTCTGAATTTACATTAAAACTCGGGGTTTTTTCACCGTGGAAGGGACAAAGACCTAAATAATTCCTACCTGTCTTGGTCAGGGCTACGTATTGAGAAATAACATCTACAATATTAACACTCGATTTAATGACCGCAATCTCTTCTCGGTCAAGTTTTGCCATATTTATCACCTCCTAACCAAAAAAGGGCACAAATAACCAAATTCTATTATACCACAAAATTAAAGTTAGTAAAGGAAAAACATCTTGAGCCTCGTCGAAGGAAAAAAGTCAATCCCCTAAGCTAAAGGATTGACCCAAATAATTTATTGATTTTGCTCCCTTAATTTTTCAAGCCTTCTTTGTCTTTTTTTGGTAAGGTCCCTAACGCCACCACGGGGCAGAATGTCTTCAGATTCAACCTTACTTTCTTCCTTTTGCCCCTCGTAAGTTTCAAGGAAATTAATGACCTCACGCACCACCGCTGTCGGAGTCGAAGCCCCAGCCGTTACTGCTATTGTTTCCACACCTTCAAGCCATTCAGGCTCAATTTCACTGACATCAGCCACTCGGTAGGCAGGAACGCCTGCCTGCTCCTTGGAAACTTGAGCCAGGCGGTTACTATTATTACTTCTTGGGTCACCAACAACTATGGTTAAATCGCAACCCACAGCCTGCTCGGCTACAGCCCTTTGACGTTCATTGGTCGCCTGACAGATATCCCTATGAATTTCTGCTTGCGGGTATTTCTTTAAGGTGGCATTCATAATATCTTCAACATCCCACATGCTCATGGTTGTCTGATTGGTTACAAAAATATCACCTTCAATCTCCAAATCAGCAATTTGAGCTTCCTTTGAGATTAGATGAATCTTTGTGTCTGAAATCCCAAGAACTCCTTCAGGTTCTGGGTGGCCTTCCTTACCAATATAGATGACCGTCTTTCCATCTTCAATCTTCTTGCGAACAATTTCATGGGTTATTAAGACATCAGGACAGCTGGCATCGATGGTTACAAGCCCCTTTTCATCAGCCTTCTTTCTGACCTGATCACTTATACCGTGGGCCGTAAAAATAACTGTTCCTGAGTCAATTTTATCAATTATCTCCAAGCGATTGTGACCGTCAACAGTCTTAATGCCAATACTTTCAAAGGCACTTGTCACATGGGCATTATGAACAATCATTCCAAGAATATAAATAGGCCTTGGTAGGGATTCATCCATGGCCACATTTTTTGCAATAACCATGGCGTCAATCACCCCGTAGCAATATCCCATGGGGGTTATATGTTTAATTTTCATCTTCATTCCTCTTATGTTTGAAAAGCCCATTTTAGCCATTATTGGCTAAAAATTCAAGAACTTTCACTTGCAATAAAAAAGAAAACCTATAATTAAGATTCTCTTTCTTCAAATTCTATTTCACTTAGTAACTCTTCTTGCATCTCGTATTGTTCAGCCAAGGTAACCAGTTCCCGTCTTTTTTCATCAGCACTTATGTTTAAAACAAAACCAACACCAACTGATAAAATCAAAAGACTGTTTCCTCCCTGAGATAAAAAGGGGAAGGTCACTCCTGTTTCTGGAATCAAGCCAGACAAACCACCAACATTAACAAAGACCTGCATGAGGAAGAGTGCTGCTACTCCAATACACATCATTGAATTAAAGGGGTCCTTAGATTTAATACCCACCTGCATGATTCTTAGGATTAGGAAGAAGAGGAGGGCTAGGATGACAAGGGCTAGGATGAGACCAAATTCTTCGATGACAATTGAGTAAACAAAGTCCGTTGAGGCTTCCGGTAGATAACCTTTCTTTTGGACGCTGTTTCCTAAACCTCGACCAAACCAACCACCATTACTGATGGCATAATAGCTATTTGCCATCTGGTGACCAGCATCGCTCACGTCTTCAAAGGGATTTAAGAAGGCGATTAACCGCTTATTGATATAGGCAAAACGGCTAAGGGGACCACCAAATAGATTCCCACCTGTAAGCTTAAGAATCAAATAACCAAAGAAGAGGCCACAAGATCCAAGTAAGAAGGCCATATTAAACCAACCCTTACTTATACCACTTGAAAAAATCATAACAGCCACAATTCCAAAAATCAAGATTAGATTCCCCATATCAGGCATCATCCCAATCAAAATGGCACTCAGTAAAAATTGACCCAACCAGCCACCTTTAAAGGCACCTTTAATATCTTCCTGGTAAATTTCATCCTGGTTTTTGGCAAAAGTTGCTGCCAACTGCCAGACAATTAGTATCTTCAAATACTCAACGGGCTGGACAGAAAACTTACCAATAAGAATCCACCCATGGGCCCCGTTAACTTCTGGTGCAAAGAACCTGGCAACTATCAAGAGACCAATTTCAGCCCACATGATAAATTTTATCAGGCCAGTATTACGCAAAAAGCTTAATTTCAAATGATAAAGAATATAGATTATAATCAGACTCAGTATCCAAAATATGGTCTGGGAGATGACCTGTGCAGCTGGATTTCCCCCAGCGTCAACCTGCAAGGGGGCAGTCGTTGAGTAGACAACAACTAATCCAATAATCGATAGAACGAAATAGGGGATTAGGATTGAATAATTTACAAAATTTCTTTTTTTTAGTACGGTTTTCATCGGAACCTCGGTTTATATCTTAATAAAATAACTGTCTCCAATTGTACCACTTTTCAGGGCTAAAAAAAAGAAGCTAACTGAGCTTCTTTTTACTTATTGACCTTAAGTTTTTTAGGCTTCCTCGTGAATGGTCACCTTTCTTTCCTTGGGGCAATACTTTAATACCTTAACTTTTTCAGGATGGCTACTCTTATTTTTACTAGTAATATAGTTTTTACTAGCACATTCACTACATCTTAAGTTTATCTTTACACGCATCTAAAATCTCTTTTTCCAATATTACTTATACTTAGATTAACCAACTGATAATCAGCCAACCCAGCTACTATACTTTTAAAGCTCCGTCTTGTCAAGGCTAGTCACAAGGATTTCAAGAGATTTTCGACCTGCACCTTGGTCATGTCTACAGAAGCTGAGTTGTCTATAATCCTGTCAGCAAGCTTCCTTTTTTCTTCAAGGGGCATTTGACTATCAATTCTTTTTTGGGCTTCTTTTGCACTCAAATTATTTCTTTTCATAAGTCTTGCAAGTTGGATATCTTTAGGAACATAAACCAACCAAACTTGATTAAAATAGTCGTATTTGCCTTCAAAAAGCAAGGGAATATCCATAAAAATGATACCCTGACCCTTATTATTTATCAGATCTGCTTCTAAAAGTTCCTGCCTTCTTTGGGACAGATTTTCCCTTATAATCTTATTTTGGATTAGGGATATTTTTTCTAGTCTTTTTTTATCCGCAAAAACATAGTCGGATATCTTCTTACGATCAAGCTCTCCGTCTTCCTGGATAAAAGATGGACCTAGCTCTTTTTTTATCACCTGATAAAGGGCTTGGCCCTGTTTTTGCAGGTCATGGACCACCTGATCGGCGTCAATTACCTCATAGCCCAACTCCCGTAAAAAACAATCCACTGTTGATTTTCCACAAGCTATCCCACCTGTCAAACCGATAACCTTAGTCATTTGTACTCAACTCCCTTAGACTGGGCTGGCAGTGGGGACAAAAGTGGGTCCCCCGGCCTGAAAGCTTGAATTTTTCAATGGGCGTGCCACACCTAGGGCAGGGAAGGCCGACTTTTCCGTAAACCTGCAGCTTGTCCTGGTAGCTTCCCTCGTCACCCAAGGCATTCTTATAGGTCCTAATGCTACTTCCCCCAAGCCTAATTGATTCCTCTAAAACTTCAATAATGGCCTCTCGAAGGGCAGCAATTTTTTCACGAGGAATGATGTTAGCTGGGTCACCTGGGAAAATTTTGGCCAGCCAAAGAACTTCATCCACATAGATATTTCCAAGACCTGCTACAAGAGTTTGGTCTAACAAATAGGGTTTGATGATTTTTTTTGACTTATGGAGCTTGTGGTAAAAATCATCGAGTTTAAAATCATTTGGAGTAGGTTCTGGTCCAATTTTTTTGGCTAAAAAGTAATTACCTAAAGCCCCTTCATCCATAAGTTCCATGGTACCAAACTTCCTTACGTCCTGGTAAACCAGGGTTGACCCATCATCAAAGCCAATAAAGACATGGTAGTGCTTGTTGAAGGGCACCTCACCTTGGTATAAATTGTATTTGCCTTCCATCCTTAGGTGGCTGATAACAACATTGTTACTTAGTCTTAGGATAAGGTATTTTCCCCTACGACCGACTGACTCAACGACTTGACCAATCAAGGCCTCTTCAAACTCTTCTGCCCCTGTGAGAATCATCCTGGGGTAGGCAAGGCTAACCGAGGTTATTTTCTTCCCTCTGACAAGTCTTTCAAGCCCCCTGCGTACATTTTCAACTTCTGGTAATTCTGGCATCCTACTCTTTCCTCCCTGATTATTTATGCTAATAGAAAAAATTCTAGGAAACCTAGAATTTAATAGTCATCATTTCTATATCCAAAGTCTTGGAGGTCAAAACGTTTGTCACGCCAGTCCTTCTTAACCTTTACCCAAAGTTCAAGGTAGACTTTTTCACCAAGCATGGCCTCAATATCCTTACGGGCTAAAGTTCCCACTTTTTTAAGCATGGAACCATTTTTCCCAATGATAATGCCCTTTTGGCTTTTTCTTTCAACAACAACTGTTGCCATGATATGAAGTTTTGCTCCCTCTTCCTCATGACGCATGGAATCAGTCACAACGGCTACTGAGTGGGGTACTTCCTCACGGGTAAGTTGGAGCACCTTCTCACGAATCATCTCACTGACCAAAAAGCGTTCAGGATGGTCAGTAATCATGTCTTCTGGGAAGTACTGAGGTCCTTCATCAAGCTTGTCAGAAAGAAGGTCGAGGAGGCGGCTTGTGTTATTTCCTTGTAGGGCTGAAATTGGAATGACATCCGCAAAATCCATCTGACTAGAATAGTCCTCAATCACCTTAAATAATTGATCAGGATGAATTTTATCAATCTTATTAATAACAAGTACAACTGGGGTCTTACTTTGTTTTAGGCGTTCAATAATCATATCATCACCCTTACCACGCTCTTCGTCAGCTGCAACCATGAAAATAATCACATCAACTTCACGCAGGGCACTGTAAGCTGCCTCAACCATGTAATCTCCAAGGGCAGTTTTAGGCTTATGGATACCTGGAGTATCAATAAAAACAATCTGCTCCTTATCTGTTGTATAAATACCTTGGATTTTATTTCTTGTTGTTTGAGCCTTGTCGCTCATGATTGCAATTTTTTGACCCATTACATGGTTCATAAATGTTGACTTACCAACATTTGGACGACCAACAATTGCAACAAATCCTGATTTAAATGTCATAAATCTCCTTCTTTAATAATTTTGCTTTAATCTTTAAAAAGTTTCTTGTAGTCCCCGTAACCTTCTTGGTCCAATTCATCATAGGGGATAAATTTTAGGGCTGCTGAATTAATGCAATATCTTAGACCACCGCGGTCCCTTGGGCCATCAGTAAAGACATGGCCTAGGTGAGAGTCGCCTTCGCTACTTCTAACCTCAACGCGTTCCATACCATAAGACCTATCTCTTTTTTCTTTGACACTTGCTTTTTCAACAGGTTTAGTAAAGGCTGGCCAACCGCAACCTGAGTTGTACTTGTCTTCTGATGTGAAGAGGGGTTCACCACTTACAATATCAACATAGAGACCCTTGTCAAAAAAGTCATCATATTTTCCTGTAAAGGCTCTTTCTGTAGCAGAGTTTTGAGTTACTTCGTATTCTTCCTTGGTTAGTCTATCACGTAGTTCTTGGTCACTAAATTTATTGTAGTTTGACATAATAAATCTCCTTTATCTTTTAAAAAAATTTTAAAAAGTGTTTGCCAGAAGTTGAAGCAACTTAGGTAAAAAAACAAACAAGCCAACTATCATAGCAAATATCGACAAAACTAAAACCGCTCCTGCTGCCATATCCTTTGATTTTTTGGCCAGCATATTAAAGTGATAATCACTGGCCAAGTCTACAACATTTTCAATGGCAGAATTGATTAACTCAGCTGCAATTACTAGAAAGATACTTAGAAAAATGAACAACCACTCAAATTTCGATATCCCTAGAAGAATACCCAAAAGAAGCACCAGAAGCCCAGAGAAGATATGACTCTTAAAATTTCTCTCCTCCTTGAAGGCTGTCAGGATACCTGACCAGGCAAATTCTAGGGAATTGATGAAGGTAACATTTTTCCAGCGTCTCTTATCTTTTAAGGCCATGGGCCCTTAAAATCTCCTCCTGAAGACCAAACATCTCCTCTTCTTCTTCTGGAGTATAGTGGTCATAGCCATTTATGTGTAAGAAACCATGAACGGCTAAAAATCCCATCTCCCTTTCGAAGCTATGCCCATACTCTTCTGCCTGCTCATGGGCCTTGTCAATAGAAATGTATAACTCTCCAATGTATGAATCAAATTCATTCATCAGCTCAGAACTGTCAAAGTCTTCGAAAGCTCCCAGGTCAAAATCTTCCCCGAAGGAAATTTCCTCTGGCTTGTATTCCAAGCTTACCACATCAGTTGGTGCATCCTTATCCCGGTAATAACGGTTGATTTCTCTAATTTTTTCATTATCAACAAATGTTATCATCATTTCCTTTTCCTCGGAAAGGTCAAGTTTTTGGGCTGCACTTGCCAGTAATTTTACAATATCTTCTTGCATCTCTTTTGAAACTTGTCCAGTTTCATCAAGCATTTCAACGTACATCTTCATTTCTTTCTATCTCGTCTATATCCCCGTAAATTAAGGACATGTCAACTCTTTGAAGCCTTAGATTTCCCCTTGAGGTTCTTCATAGGCTTCAATAATTTTTGCTACTACAGGATGCCTTACCACATCTTTAGCCGTAAAGTAAACAAAGTCAATAGCCCTAATTTTTCCTAACTTACCTTCTGCATCAATTAGACCCGACTTAGCGTTTCTTGGTAGGTCAATCTGGCTGACATCCCCATTGACAATCATTTTTGAATTAAATCCCAAACGGGTTAAAAACATCTTCATCTGCATGACAGTCGTGTTCTGGGCCTCGTCGAGAATGACAAAGGCATCATCCAGGGTCCGACCCCTCATGTAGGCCAAGGGAGCAATCTCAATGGTACCCCGGTCCATCATCCTAGTTGTCGTCTCCTTGCCTAAAATCTGGTAAAGGGCATCGTAAACAGGACGCAAGTATGGATCAACTTTTTCCTGCAAGTCACCTGGAAGAAAACCTAAATTTTCCCCGGCTTCAACTGCAGGTCTAGTCAAAACAATCCTTTTAACATGACCCCGTTTAAGGGCTTGGACTGCCAAAACAACTGCCAGAAAGGTCTTACCCGTTCCAGCTGGACCAATTCCAAAGGTGATATCATGATTTTTAACAGCCTCAAGGTAAATCTTTTGCCCCATATTTTTAACACGGATGGCCTTACCTTGAGCATCCCTGATAATTTCTTCCTCATAAAGGGAGATGAAATTATTTATTTCATTATTTTTGGCCATGGTATAAGCCATAATAACATCTGGAGTATGAACCTGCATGCCCCTTCTTACTAAAACAAGAAGGGCCTCTATGGCGTGGGCCACATTTTCAACTTCCAAAACCTCACCCAGAATCTGAATTTTTTCACTCCGGTAGTGAATCTTTACACCAGATGAATCTTCAAGATATTTTAAATGCTTGTCGTGAGCTCCAGAGAGAACCATACCTTCATCTGGATGATTGAGATTAATTTCATAAGAGATTTCTTCCATTTTCACCTCCATTAGCTTTGTTATTTTTTATCTGCTTCCTTTTTTAAAGCTTCTTCTCTTTCTAACCTTAACTTGCGGTTGGGGTTATATCGATCGAAAAGTTCTTCAATTTTTTCCTTGGTCCAAGCGTCACTACTTACAACGAAGTTTCCATCCTTATCCCTATTAGAAATAATCTTAAAAGCCATGCCTTACCTCACCCTAATCAATTTAGCTAATTTAGTCAACAAATTCGAACTCGAATTTACCGATTCTAACAATATCACCATCGCGGGCACCTCGGGCACGAAGGGCTTCATCTATTCCCATACCACGCAGCTGACGGGCAAATTTCATGACTGATTCATCATGATCAAGGTTGGTCATACGGAATAGTTTTTCAAGCTTGTCACCTGAAAGAATCCATGAAGCATCATCATCACGTGTAATCTCAAATTCTGGCTCATCTTCATTGAATCCGTAGTAAGCTTCTTCTTCAACCGCAAAGTCTGCTTCATCATAAACTGGGAACTCTGGCGTTGTTTCAAGAAGTTCTGCCGTTGCTTCAAGCATGGGCTGAAGACCTTGACGGGTAATCCCTGAAACTGGGAAGATCATTGGCTTATCTTCAAACTCGTCGAATTCAGCATAAAGTTTTTCCTTAAATTCCTTAAGGTTTTCTTCTGAGTCTGGCATGTCCATCTTGTTGGCCACAATAATTTGCGGGCGTTCAAGAAGACGAAGATTATAGGTTTCAAGTTCTTCATTGATGGCCTTGTAATCTTCGTAAGGGTCACGTCCCTCCATTCCAGACATATCAATGACATGAAGGAGAACACGGGTTCTTTCGATATGACGAAGGAACTGAGTTCCTAGCCCAACACCCTGGCTGGCACCTTCAATAAGTCCTGGCATATCAGCCACAACGAAGCTTTCCCCGTCACCAACACGAACCATACCGATATTTGGTACAAGGGTTGTAAAGTGGTAGGCTCCAATTTTTGGACGGGCATTTGAAATAACCGATAATAAAGTTGATTTACCAACTGATGGGAAACCAACAAGACCTACGTCCGCAAGAACACGAAGCTCTAAAAGTAGGCTTTTATCTTCACCAGGCTCTCCATTTTCAGCAACTTCTGGTGCTGGATTTCTTGGTGTTGCAAAACGGATATTCCCACGGCCTCCGCGGCCTCCTTTTGCTGCTACAAACTCTTGGCCATTTTCAAGAAGGTCGGCTAGGATTTTTCCAGTTTCTGGGTCCTTAACTGTTGTACCCTGAGGGACTGAAACGATGAGGTCTGCAGAACCGCGTCCGTGCATTCCCTTGTTCATCCCATTTTCTCCGGCTTTGGCACGGAAGTTACGGTTGTATCTAAAGTCCATAAGGGTTCTTAAACCTTCATTTACCTTAAAGATTACATTTCCCCCGTGACCACCGTCACCACCAGCAGGTCCCCCGTCTGGTACGTATTTTTCGCGGCGGAAGGCAACCATCCCGTTACCACCATTTCCACCTTTTACATCTACTCTTGCTGTATCTAAAAACATTGACATGTACATTTTCCTCTAAATCTTATAATTACCTTATTATACCATAAATTCTACAAGTTCTCAGCCCAGACAATCAGAAGAAATAGCAAGCTCCTGCTAAAGGAATACACGAAAACATAAAAAATCTGCCAGTCAAAACTTTTAGCTTGACTGGCAGACTTTTTATCAACTTTTACTACTTGGTTGGCTTAAATTCCAATCTCTTTTTTAACTACATGAGCAATTGTATCAACATAGTAGTCAACCTCTTCATCAGTTGGGGCTTCAGCCATAACACGAAGGAGGGGTTCAGTTCCACTTGGACGAACTAGGATACGACCATTGCCTGCCATCTTCTCTTCCATCTGAGTGATGATTTGAGCAATGGCTGGAACATCCATGGCCTTATTTTTCATAGAATTTTCGACACGAATGTTAACTAACTTTTGCGGGTAGATAACAAGCTCACTAGCTAACTGGCTAAGAGTCTTGCCCGTTTCTCGCATGACCTTTATCAGCTGGATGGCTGAAAGCATGCCATCACCTGTCGTATTATAGTCTAAAAAGATCATATGACCACTTTGTTCACCACCAAAGTTGTAGCCATTTTTCTTCATTTCCTCAACCACATAACGATCCCCAACTGAGGTAATAACACTTGTAATACCTTTGTTTTCAAGGGCCTTGTGGAAGCCAAGATTACTCATGACTGTGGTAACGATTGTATCTTGAGCAAGTCTTCCTGCCTCAAAAAGATACTTACCAACAATGTACATAATCTTGTCGCCGTCAACAATCTGACCAAGTTCATCAACTGCAATCAAACGATCCCCGTCTCCATCAAAGGCAAGACCTAGGTCTGACTTTGTTTCAAGAACTTTTTCAGCTAATTTTTCTGGGTGGGTTGAACCAACACCATCATTGATGTTTAGACCATTTGGACTTTCTCCAATGACCACAAAATCAGTATCAAGGTCTGAGAAGACATTGCGGACACTTGTTGATGTGGCACCATTTGCTGCATCGAGGGCCACCTTAATGCCAGTATAGCTGCCTTCAGCTGTTTTAACCAAAAACTCATCATACTTGCGGACTGCTTCACTGTAATCATGAAGCTTTCCAAGGCCCTTAGCAGAAGGACGAGGCAGGCTGTCATGATCTGCATCAAGTAAGGCTTCAATCTCAAGCTCCTGCTCATCTTCAAGCTTAAATCCATCAGCTCCAAAGAATTTAATCCCATTGTCAAGGGCTGGGTTATGGCTGGCTGAAATCATAACTCCAGCACTCGCCCCCTCCTTTTTAACCAGGTAGGCAACACCAGGCGTTGCAATGACACCCAGGGTATAAACCTCGATACCCACGCTCAAAAGACCCGCAACAAGGGCACTTTCAAGCATTTGACCAGAAATCCTGGTATCACGTGCCACATAGACTTTTGGTGTCCCTTCCTCATGTTGGCTAAGAACGTAGCCGCCAAAACGACCTAACTTAAAGGCTAATTCAGGTGTCAGCTCAACATTTGCTTCTCCGCGGACTCCATCGGTCCCAAAATACTTGCCCATTTACAATATTCTCCTTAATTTGAACAATTTATTTAAATAATTTTTTACTTAATCTTTTATAGGGGTTACCTTAACATTTACTTTTTCAGGTATGATTGAAACATTATCCATTGATAATGGAATTTCAAGTGTTTTTTCCTTAGTGATACCTGTAATATCAATTGAAATCGGAATTTGAGTGATTGTATTCAAGTAGTCGCTATCACCGGATATTGTAGCATTTTTTTCCATAATTTCAAAAGTAAATCCTGTGATTGGTTTTTCAAAACTTCCAACAATTTTACCTACAACAGGTACTTGTTTACTAGGTTTTTTGATATTGACGCTAAGATTTACGCTGTCTGGTTTAATGGTTGCTGGCAGGGTTTTTCCGCTCTTATCAATGGCCTGAAGGACAACCTTATCCTTATAGTTTTCACTTAAGATGGTATCACTTGGTACAGCTGCCACTACCTTATCAACCTTTGCTAGAGTGTCAGCACCACTTGTGACCGTTACCTGACTCTTATCAATCTCTGTGCTAGCTATCTTATAGCCATCAGGGATTAGTTTTTCATCAATCTTTGCGGTCACAGGAAAGCTTTTTGAGGCCTTCTTTTCAATTGTTATTGCCACCGAACCTGGATCGACCTGTCCATTTACACCACTAGCTAATTCTTGAATCTTTATGGGAACATCAAGAGTACCCTCAGCAGCATTGGTAAGGTCTGCGACCAGGATAAATGATCTTGTGTCCTTTGATTTTTCAGCATCAAGCCTTACCTGATTATAGCTGGTTAAATAAACTGTCGCCAGATTATCAAAGCCACTAATAAAATACTTATCTGCGTCATACTTAACCTGAATGGGAACGTCTTGTAAAGTTACGCTATAGGTCCTCATATTGGTTAAGTTTTTTCCATTATTTTTTAATTGAATGGAGCTTGCATTGAAAAATAAAATTAGGGCAAAAAGAAGGCTAACAAGGACATAAAAGCTTTTGTTGTAGGACATTTTCTTTAGTCTCTTCATTTTTTCCTCCATGGTAGCTTTATTTTTTCAAGGAAGGTTTTTGGTGCCTGATTCTTTTGGTAGAGTTCCCTTTGTAAGATTTCATCAAGTTCATCCTTAGAAATATCGGCATAAAATTCACCGTTATAGGTAACGCTGATGCCACCTGTCTCCTCAGAAACAACCAAAGTTATGGCGTCTGTTGCTTCACTCATCCCAATGGCAGCCCGGTGGCGGGTTCCAAAGGATTTAGGGATGGTGCTTTTTTCGGTCAAAGGAAGGTAGGCACAAGCTGCTACAATCTTATCTCCATCAATGATTACTGCCCCGTCATGAAGGGGGGTATTGGGTATAAAAATATTGATTAAAAGTTCAGCTGAAATATCAGAATCAAGGGGAATTCCCGTACTTGAAAATTCACCTAGATTTTGATTTTTAGCAATTGATATTAAGGCACCTATTTTCCTTTTAGCCATATAATCTAAGGCTTTTTCATAGGCCTGAATATAATTTTTAGTTGGTTCTTCTGTAGTATTTGGCCGAAGGAGGTTGGTCGTGCGACCAAGCTGCTCAAGGGCCCGCCTAATTTCTGGTTGGAAAATTATGATTCCTGCAATGACCCCGTAGGTTATAACCTGATTTAAGAGCCAGGTTACTGTTGTCAGTCCTAAAATCTCACTGACAAATCTAATAAGGACAAAGAGGAGGACCCCTCGAACAAGGGTTACTACCTTGCTACCTTGGACATAACGCATAATCCGGTAGATAAAGTAGGTGACAAGGGCAATATCAATGATGGACATGGCCAGTCGCCAAGGGGTCATATTAAGCTGGATTATTTCCTGCCAAAATTCTGGATTAAATATTTGATTTATTTCATTCATAAAGCCCTCTCAAATTACTAGTTAGAAGACTTAAGGACTTGTTCTTCTTGAGCTTGCTTTCTCTTAGCTGCTCTTTCTGCACGCCTTTGAGCCTTTTTAGCTTCGGCCTCAGGATCAACCACACGCTCGCGTTTTTCTCTTACTTGTCTTTTGGGTGCTTGACTATCAGCTGCTGCATCCGAATCTTTAGCCAAGGCCTTCTCCTCCCTAGCAAGGAACTTGTCAGCATCTCCTGACATTCTTGCATAGCGTAAGAATTTACGGCGGGCATCGGCCTTTGTTTTACCAAAAAGCTCATCAGCCTTGTCTGGATTTACTGCCTTAAGACTTGTAAATCTGACCTGCTTAAGCATGAAGTCAACCATTGAATCAAAGTTAGGTTTCTTAAAGTCAAGAGTTAGGGGGTTCTTTCCACGCTCTTCAAGGTCAGGATTATAGCGGTAAAGTTGCCAGTAACCTGACTCTACTGCTTCCTTAGCTTCTTTAAGACTTTGACTCAAACCACCTTTTAGACCATGCGAGATACATGGTGTGTAGGCAATAATAATCGATGGCCCATTGTGACGCTCGGCCTCTTCAAAGGCTTTTATGGTCTGCATTTGGTTGGCCCCACTTGCAATCTGGGCCACATAGACATTTCCGTAGGTCATGGCCATGAAACCAAGGTCCTTCTTGGCTGCTTCCTTACCTGCTGCTGAGAATTTTTCAATGGCACTTGCTGGAGTTGCCTTTGAAACCTGACCACCAGTGTTAGCATAAACCTCATTATCCATAACAAGAAGGTTTACATCAGCCCCACTTGCGATAACATGGTCAATTCCTCCGTAACCAATGTCATAGGCCCAACCATCACCACCAATTATCCACTGGCTTGGTTTGACAAACTGATCTTTTGCTGCAAGGATACTTGCAAAGTTTGGATTGTCTGCCACATCATTAAGGGCTGCCTTCAATTTTTCAGCCCGCTGGCGGGTCCCATCAGACTCGAAACGATGGTCCATCCAGTCCTTCATTAAAAGGGCTAAATCTTCTGGTGCCTGATCAAGAACTTCTTTCATTTGATCAGCAAGCTTGTCACGTCTTGCAACACTTGCAAGCCACATACCATAACCATACTCCGCATTATCTTCTAAGAGGGAGTTTGACCAGGCTGGTCCTTGTCCTTGATCATTTGTTGTATAAGGGGTAGCAGGAGCAGCCCCACCCCAGATAGATGAACATCCTGTTGCGTTAGCAATCATCATCCGGTCGCCATACATCTGAGTTAGAAGTTTAACATAAGGAGTTTCCCCGCAACCTGAACAAGCACCTGAAAATTCAAGGAGGGGCTTATTAAACTGGCTGGCTAAAACAGAACTTCCCTTAACTGGGTTTTCCTTGTGACGCAAGGTCATGGCAAAGGCCCAATTAACAGCTTCTTCCCGGACTTTTTCATAAGGTTTCATGACAAGGGCTCCCTTATCCTTAGCAGGACAGGCTTCCACACAAAGTCCACAACCTGTACAGTCTTCAACAGAAACCTGAATCCTGTATTTTAGGCCATCTTCACCTTTGAAATCCTTAGTAATAAATCCTTCAGGAGCTTGATCCATCTCAGCATCATCGGCTAAAAATGGTCTAATGGCCGCGTGAGGGCAGACAAAACTACATTGGTTACATGATATGCAGGCCTCACTATTCCAGATGGGAACCTCAAGGGCTACTCCCCGCTTTTCAGAAGCAGCTGTACCTAGAGGAATGCGTCCATCGGTCATATTATTAGCTACTAGATCACCGACAGATAGATCATCCCCTTCTTGGGCATTGACCTGGTTTACGATTTGGAAGACATACCTATTTTCACCCTTATGGGCTTCTTCCTTCTTAGGTGCTGATGACTCCTTCCAACTTTCTGGAATTTCAACCTTATGCACCCTTTCAGCCGCAAGATTCATGGCCCTAAAATTACTTTCAACAATCTTCATTGATTTTCTAGCATAGGACTTGTGAGCATCTTTTTTAAGAATGTCTAAGACTTCCTCAAAAGGCATAATGTTGGTTAACTTGAAGAAGGCAACTTGCATGGCTGTGTTGATTCTTCGACCAAGGCCTACCTCGCGAGCAATATCAACGGCATTTAAGGTATAAAATTTAATATCATTTTCTGCGATATATTTTTTAAACTTACTTGGTAGGTGCTGATTGAGTTGATTATCATCCCAAAGGGTATTTAAAAGGAAGGTTCCTCCTTTTTTAAGACCCTTTAAGACATCGTACTGATGGAGGTAGTTGGGTGCGTGGACAGCGATAAAGTCAGCCTCCTGGATTAGGTAGGTTGATTTTATCGGGGTATCACCAAAACGCAGGTGACTTACAGTCAGTCCACCTGATTTTTTTGAGTCATAGGAGAAGGCTCCCTGGACATACTTGTTTGTATTGTTTCCAATAATCTTAATGGCTGATTTATTGGCCCCGACTGTTCCGTCACTACCAAAGCCCCAGAATTTAGCCTGGTAGGTTGATTCAGGAGTAAGATCAAGAACCTCACCTAAATCTAAGGATAAATTACTTACATCATCTTTTATCCCAATGGTAAATTGTTTTTTGCTGTTATCTTTTTGAAGTTCGTTAAAGACTGCAACAATCTGCTGGGGAGTTGTATCCTTACTTCCGATACCATAACGGCCCCCGATTACCTTAATTCCTTGATTAAACAAAGCATTCTGAACATCTAAAAATAGTGGTTCCCCGCCACTTCCTGGTTCCTTAGTACGGTCAAGAACAGCGATACTTGTAGCTGTTTTTGGTAGCTTTTCAAGGAAATTTTCAACTGGGAAGGGACGGTAAAGGTGGATATTTAAGAAACCTACCTTGCGTCCTTGACCATTCAGATGGTCAACTGTCTCTTCAATGGTTTGACCAACGCTTCCGATGGAAACAATGATTTCAGTAGCATCTGGATGACCGTAATAATTTACAAGGTCATAATCAGTTCCCCTGAGCTCATTGATTTTCTTCATATACTTTTGAACAATAGCTGGTGTTTTTTCATAGTAGCTATTAATGGTCTCCCTTTGCTGGAAGTGGATATCGGGGTTTTGATTACTTCCTGAAACAGAGGGGTGATCTGGATTCATGGCACGATGTCTAAATTCATTGAGCTTATCTTGATTGATAAGACCCTTTAAGTCCTTGTAGTCAATGACATCAATCTTTTGAAGCTCATGGCTGGTCCTGAAGCCATCAAAGAAGTTTAGAAAGGGCACACTTGCTTCAAGGGTAGCAAGGTGGGCTACTGCTGATAAATCCATAACTTCCTGAACACTTGACTCAGCAAGCATGACATAACCTGTAGTCCTTGCTGCCATAACGTCTGTATGGTCTCCAAAGATATTTAGGGCATTGGTCGTTACAGCACGTGCTGCCACGTGAATTACGCTTGGTAAAAGCTCCCCTGCTATCTTAAACATGCTTGGAATCATTAGAAGAAGCCCCTGGCTGGCTGTATAAGTAGTCGCAAGAGCTCCTGCTTTAAGGGCCCCGTGGACTGCTCCTGCGGCTCCCGCTTCACTTTGCATTTCAGTTATTTTAACGGGCTGGCCCCAAAGATTTTTAAGTCCCTTGGCTGACCATTCGTCAGTATATTCGGCCATGGGCGAGCTTGGGGTTATGGGATATATTGCTGATATTTCAGAGAAGGCATAGGCAATATGGGCTGCCGCCATATTCCCATCCATTGTTTTTTTCATTTCATTTCCTCCCTTAGAGGTTTTTTCTTTTTTTATAGTTTTTTTTATAATCTAGTGGATTATTGTTGTTGTTAATAAATAATTAACAATCTCCTACATTCTATCACTTTTTAACCTTTTTGGCTGTTAAATCTTTAAAAAGATAAAAAAATGACCGACTTTTAATCTTTTTGACACAAAAAAACAGGGTTTCCCCTGCTTTCTACATTAAGGTTTGAGCTGCCGTGATTAAAGCAAGCTTATAAACCTCATCCGTTGAACATCCCCTTGAAAGGTCAGATACTGGCTTGTTTAAGCCCTGTAAAATAGGTCCTACTGCCTCATAATTGCCCAGACGTTGGGCAATCTTGTAGCCGATGTTACCTGATTCAAGGTCTGGAAAGACAAAGACTGTGGCCTTTCCTGCAACCTTGCTGTCTGGAGCCTTCAAGCTTCCAACACTTGCGTCGTAGGCTGCATCAAATTGTAACTCCCCGTCAATGGCAAGATCTGGACGAGCTTCTTGGGCTAGCCTTGTTGCCTCAACAACCTTGTCAACTTCAGGTGACTTAGCACTTCCCTTGGTCGAAAATGACAACATGCCAACCACTGGATCAATGTCAAAAAGTTTTGCTGTCTCAGCAGACGCTACAGCAATATCAGCTAGGGTTTGGGCATCTGGATTGATGTTAATGGCACAATCACTAAAAACGTATCTCTCTTGGTCTCGTCCCCTTAAAAGAAGAAAGGCACCACTTGTCCTTGAAATACCAGGCTTGGTCTTGATGATTTGAAGGGCAGGACGTACGGTATCTGCTGTTGAATGGATGGCACCACTAACAAAACCATCAGCTACACCCATGTAGACTAGCATGATTCCAAAATAGTTTTCGTCCAGCAAAAGCTCCCTTGCTTCCTCTTCTGTAATCTTGCCCTTACGACGTTCAACAAGAGCCTTTACAAACTCTTCAAAGCGACCACAATTCCTTGGGTCATAGGCTTCATAGCCCTCGTTTACAATCCCGCTGTCCGCAAAGTTTGCAGCAATCTCTTCCCTATTACCAACAAGAACTGGAACGATATGACCTTCTGCCCTCAGGCGGTTAACAGCCCCCAAAACCCTTGGGTCAGTAGCTTCTGGAAAAACAATCTTAATATTTTTTCCATAAACTTTTTTCTTTAGTGATTCAAATAAATCCATTTCATTTCCTCCATCTATTTTTACAAACCATAATCTTAAGTTCATTATATAGAATAATTTCACAAATGTAAACGATTACTAAAAGTGAATTACCTCACATTTATTGGCTTTGAGGATATTATTAATTTGTGAAAAGGGACGGCTTCCAAAGAAACCTCGTCTGGCTGAAAAGGGGCTAGGGTGGGCAGATTTTATAATTACCCCGTCCATTAGACTCTCATATTTTTCAGCGTGACGCCCCCATAAAACCCAAATAATATTTTTATTTCTACTATTTAAGTACTTAATGGTATTTTCGACAAAGGGGGTCCAGCCGATATCTGCATGGCTGGCAGGCTTATGGGCCAAAACCGTCAAGGATGTATTCAGTAAAAAAACTCCCTGACGAGCCCAATCAGTCAAATCACCGTTATCCCTTATGATGCCCAAATCATCATAAAGTTCCTTAAAGATATTCTTTAGACTAGGCGGAAGCTTCTCGCCCTGATTAACTGAGAAGGCAAGGCCTGTTGCCTGACCATTATGGTAGGGGTCTTGGCCCAAGATAACCACCTTGACCTCATCAGGTGCGGTCAAATCATAGGCCCTAAATATATTACTTAGGGTTGGATAAACTATCTCCTCTTCATAGGCTTTTTTTACCCTCTGCTCAAGCTTTTTATAGTAGTCTTTGGCCCGCTCTTGATTAAAGAAGGGCTCCCAGCTTCCGTGAAATTTCATGCCTTAACCTCTTACTTGTCGGTTGAATTTTCTAAAATACTTGCAATCTTTGTATTTATGATGTCAACACCAACTATATTGCTTACTCCTTCAGGAATAATTACATCCGCATACCTTTTGGTAGGCTCAATGAATTGGTGGTACATGGGCTTAACTGCTGTCAGGTACTGATCAATTACACTATCAAGAGTCCGACCACGCTCGTCAATGTCACGTTTAATCCTTCTGATAATCCTTACATCATCATCTGTATCAACGAAAATTTTGATGTCCATCATATCACGCAGGCGAACATCATCAAGAACCAAGATTCCCTCAACAATGATTACATCTTGAGGCTCCTGACGGTAGGTCTTATCACTTCGGGTGTGTTTTTCATAATCATAAATGGGAATATCAACGGCAAGTCCTTGTGATAATTCCTTTAACTGCTCAATTAAGAAGTCTGTATCAAAGGCTAGGGGGTGGTCATAGTTGGTATTCAAACGCTCTGAAAAATCAAGATGACCTTGATCTTTGTAGTAGGAATCGTGTTCAATCATGGCAATTTTTTCATTTTTAAAATTATCTAAGATTGCCCTTGAAACACTAGTTTTACCACTGGCACTTCCACCAGTTACACCGATTATGATTGGTCTTTTACTCATTGTAAGTTTCTGCTCCATAATATTTAATATCATCTTATTCTAACACATGATTTAAAATTTTTATGACTAGATTAAAAAATTTTTATATTCACCTGTAAAATTTTTTGATAAAATTGTCCCTATAACGAATTTTTAAGGAGAAAAAATGAGTAAATATTTAGTTTTACAAACTGACTTTGGTCTTGGTGATGGAGCAGTTTCTGCCATGCGTGGGGTGGCATACTCAGTAAGTGATGACATTACAGTAGCTGACCTAACCCACGAAATCCCGCCATATGATATCTGGGTGGCAAGCTACCGCCTTTACCAAACAGTTAAATACTGGAAAGAAGGAACAGTGTTTGTGAGTGTCGTTGACCCAGGTGTTGGAAGCGACCGCCGTAGTATCGCTGTTAAAACCCTAAGTGGCCACTACATCATCACTCCTGACAATGGGTCTATTTCACACATTGCCCACTATGAGGGAATCGCTGAAATCCGTGCTATTGATGAGGTTAAAAGTCGCCTGCCTCACTCTGAAGAAAGCCACACCTTCCACGGGCGTGATATCTATGCCTATAACGGTGCCCGCCTAGCAGGTAAGGAGGTAACATTTGAAGAACTTGGTGAGGTAATCAGCCTTGATAGCGTTGAAAAACTTGACATTGTCGATGCTACTAAGGAAAATCATATCCTTCGTGGATCAATCGACGTTTTAGATGTTCGCTTTGGTTCTTTATGGACAAATATTCCACTTACCTTTGCTAAGGAAGAAAATATTGACCAAGATGACCAGGTGCAGATAACTATCTACCATGAAAACAGAAAAGTCTACCAAAACACAATGGTCTTTGCTAGAAGCTTTGCTGATGTAAATGTCGGTGAACCCTTGGCCTATGTCAACTCCCTTGTCAACATTGGGATTGCCGTAAACCAAGATTCATTCAGTGACCTTTACCACATCGGAACTGGTACCAACTGGATTATTGAAATTCGTAAGGCTCCCAAAGTAATTTTTGAATATTAGGAGGTAAATTCAATGAAAAAACTCTCAATTAAAAGTGTCGTAGCAACTGGTATCGGTGCCGCTCTCTTTGTTATCGTGGCCTTATACATCCGTATCCCCCTCTTTCCCAATACTGATGTTCAATTGCAGTATGCTGTTTTAGCCCTCTTTAGTGGCCTTTTTGGACCAATTCCTGGTTTTCTCATTGGATTTATCGGTCATACCTTAAAAGACTCTATCGCCTACGGTGCCCCTTGGTGGACTTGGTCTATTGCTAGTGGACTTTTAGGAATCGTTCTTGGATATGCTGCTAAGAGTCGCGACCTTGAAGGTGGTAACTTTGGCCGTGCCCAAATTATCCGCTTCAACATCATCCAAGTTCTTGGAAACCTTGTCATCTGGGGTCTTCTAGCACCACTAGGAGACATCCTTATCTACAGCGAACCAAGCAACAAAGTTTTCACCCAAGGTATCATCGCTGTCATTTCAAATAGTCTTACAATTGGAATTGGTGGAACACTACTACTTGTTCTTTACGCCAAAAGTCGCACTAAAGAAGGTAGCTTAACAAAAGATTAGGAAATCTTATGCAAGAAAAAATTATAGATATAAAAGATTTTTCCTTCCGCTATAGTAGCCAAAATGAGCCTACTTTAAAGGACATTAACTTGGGTATTAAAAAGGGGGAGAAAGTTCTTATTATCGGACCTTCTGGCTCTGGTAAATCAACCTTAGGACAGACATTAAACGGGATTATCCCAAACCTACATAAGGGCGAAGCAAAAGGCAATTTGTTAATTAACAACTTGCCTTTTGGCTCGTCTATCTTTAATCTTTCAAAATCAATCAGCACTGTCCTCCAAGATACTGATGATCAGTTTATCGGCCTTACAGTTGGTGAGGATATAGCCTTTGCCCTTGAAAATGATCAAATCAAGCAAGAGGCCATGAAAAAAGCTGTCGACTACTGGGCTAATGCTGTTGGTCTTGAAAAATTCTTAAATAAAAAACCGCAAGAATTATCAGGTGGTCAAAAGCAGAGGGTTACTCTAGCAGGTGTCTTGATTGATGAGTCACCCGTCATCCTTTTTGATGAACCTCTAGCCAATTTAGATCCAAGGTCCGGCGAGGACACCATCAACTTAATTGACCAAATTCATAAAAAGACTGGTGCTACAAGTATCATCATTGAACACCGTCTTGAGGATGTTCTTTTAGCTGACCTTGACCGAATAATCCTTGTCAACAATGGGCAAATACTCTTTGATGGCGGAGCAAATGAGCTTTTAACCTCTGATCTCTTAGAAGAAAATGGTCTGCGTGAGCCCCTTTATGTCAGTGCCCTAAAATACGCAGGTATTGACATTAGAAAGGTCACAAATCTTGAAAATATCAGCCAGCTCAAGCTTACTGACCAAGACACCCTAAAACTCAGGGACTGGGCCCATAAGCTTAGCCCTAAAAAGGAAGTAAATCACTTTGAAGAACTCCTAAGACTTGAAAACCTATCTACAGGTTACGGGGATGATTTAATCCTAAAGGATGTTAATCTAGTCATCAATCAAGGGGAGCGAATCTCAATCGTTGGTCCTAATGGGGCCGGCAAGTCAACCCTTGTTAAAGCCATTTGTAATTTTATTGATTCAAGTGGGGATATTTTTTGGAAAAAAGAGAATATCACCCAGGAAAATATTGCTGAAAGAGCCGAAAAAATCGGCTTTGTCATGCAAAATCCTAATCACATGATTAGTCAATCAATGATTTTTGATGAGGTTGCCCTGGGTCTTAAATTAAGGAAGCTTCCTGAGCAAGAAATCAGGGAGCAGGTTGAAGAAACCCTTAAAATTTGTGGTCTCTACCAGTTTAGAAATTGGCCGATTTCAGCTCTTAGCTATGGTCAGAAAAAACGGGTAACTATCGCTTCCATCTTGGTTTTAAAACCAAGCCTAATCATTCTTGATGAGCCAACGGCAGGGCAGGATTTTGAACACTATTCAGAATTCATGGACTTTCTTGATCGCCTCAACCGCAAGGGTACTACTATCATCTCCATCACCCATGACATGCACCAGATGATGGAATATAGTGACCGCACCCTAGTCATTGCAGATCACGGTCTTCTGGCAGATAAGAAGCCAGCAGAGCTTTTAACAAGTGAAGAATTAATCAAAAAGGTTCACCTAAAGAAAACCAGCCTCTTTAAGTTGGCCCAGATGGCTGATATTTCGGATGCTGAATCCTTCATTCAAAACTTCATCAGTCTTGAAAAAACTAGGAGGGTCAGCCATGAATAACAACCAACAAATTATTGGATATAAGGCTGGAAAAACCTTTATCCACAAGCTAAATGCCACGGCCAAATTACTCTTTTTTGTAATTACAACCGTTGCCTGCATGATTTCTTATGATACCAGACTCTTACTGGCTGTGGGCCTTAGCTCCCTTATCCTCTTTAAGATGTCTGATATCAAATGGAAGCAAATTTCATTTGTCATGAATTTCATCATTGTCTTCTCCCTCCTAAATTTGGTCATCGTCTTCCTCTTTGATCCAAACTACGGGCCTAGGCTTTATGGTTCAAAGACAATCATCTTTGCCTTTGTGAGCTATGAGGAACTTTTTTACCTGCTAAACCTAGCCCTTAAGTACTTCTGTACTGTTCCTTTAGCCCTCATCTTTTTAATGACAACAGACCCCAGCCAGTTTGCAAGCTCCCTTAATAAAATCGGAGTGGGCTACCGGATTTCTTATGCTGTAAGTCTTGCTCTTAGATATATTCCTGATGTCCAAAATGACTTCAACAATATTAAAATCAGCCAGCAGGCACGAGGAGTTGATCTGTCATCAAAGGCTAGGTTGACCCAAAAAATTAAGGTCAATGTTCAATTAATCCTCCCCCTAATCTTCTCAAGCTTAGATAGGATTGAAAAGGTAGCAACAGCCATGGAACTTAGAAGATTTGGTAGTCAGAAAAAAAGAACCTGGTATTCTTACAAGCCCTTCAAGGCTTCTGATTATTTGGTCTTAAGCCTTGCCCTTATTATTTTAGTTCTCACAGTCCTATTATTTAAGGTTAATGGCGGACGTTTTTATAACCCCTTTGCCTAAGAACTGCCTTCGGGCAGTTTTTTTTAAGCCCAGGCCCAAGCCTTGTGTTATAATAAGGTAGCTTTTAATTAGACGGGAGAAGATGTGATATGATAAAACTTGGTATTATCGGTAGTAGCTGGATTAGTAGGCAATTCATTGATGCAGCCCTTGCCACTAATAAATATGAATTTACAGCCTTTTACTCAAGGCAGCTAACAAGAGCTCAAGAATTCACCCAGGATTTTAAGGGGACTGTTGAACTTTTTGATAGTCTGGCTGATTTTTACGCGGCTAACTTTGATACAGTCTACATTGCAAGCCCAAATTCCCTTCATTATCCCCAGGCCAAGGAAGCTATAAGAGCCCGTAAGAATGTTATCCTTGAAAAACCAGCTTGCTCAAATCCAGATGAACTTGCTGAACTCATCAAACTTTCTAAGGATTACAATGTCTTCTTATTTGAGGCAGCAAGAAATATCCACGAAAAATCCCTAGCCCTAATCAAGGACTTTTTAAAGGACAAGGAAATTTGGGGAGCTGACTTTACCTATGCCAAGTATTCTTCTAAGATGCCAGAACTTCTTAGCGGGAAAGTCCCCAATATCTTTTCCAGTAAATTTTCAGGGGGTGCTCTAGCAGACCTTGGAGTCTACCTCCTTTATGCAGCTAGCTACCTTTTTGGCCCTCCTAATCAAGCAAGCTATCAGGCAGTAATCACCGAAGAGGGAATTGACCTAAATGGAGTGGGTATTTTGTCCTATGAGGGCTTTAAGCTAGCCCTTAAGACTGGTAAAAATATCACCAGCAACCTTCCAAGCGAAATCTATACCAGTGAGGGAACCCTTGTTCTTGACGGGGTTAATGCCATAGGAAGGGCAGAATTTATTTATCACACGGGGCAAAGGCTTGATTTAGAGGTAACTTCCACTGAAAATCCCATGCTTGAAGAGGCTTATGATTTTGCACAGATTATTTTAGATAATAATATCCAAGAAAACAACAACTATAAAAAACTACTGCAGTTGGCCCAGATTGTAGCCCAAACTAGCTACCAAATGAGGCTTGCTGCTGGAATAAAATTTGAGGCAGATATACATGATTGACAAAAAAACACTACCCGAAGTTTGGCAGAAACAACTGACAGACTTAGGCTTTGAAAACTTTACACAAATTCAAGAAGAGAGCTTTGAGCCCTTAAGTAATGGCCAAAATGTGGTGGCAACAAGCCCTACAGGGACTGGTAAAACCTTGGCCTACCTCCTTCCACTGCTTTTAAAGGTCCAAAAGGGACGGGGGCAACAGCTACTAATTTTAGCACCTAACTCTGAACTTGCAGGACAAATCTTTGAGGTAACAAAGACTTGGGCTGAACCTCTTGGTCTTAAGTCAAGCCTTGTTATTGCTGGAGCAAGCCTTAAAAGGCAGATTGAACGCCTTAAAAAGGCTCCAGAGATTGTTGTGGCAACACCGGGACGAGCTCTTGAGCTGGTTAAGGACAAAAAAATCAAGATGACAGCCATTGACATGATTGTCCTTGATGAAGTGGATCAGCTGGTTGAGGCTGGGCAATTCAACTTTGTAAAGCCGATTATTAACCGCACTCCCAAGGATTATCAGTTTGCCTTTTATTCAGCTACAGCAAATTCACAACTGGATAAAATTCAAGAAATCGCAAGCTCAAAGCTCAAAAATCTACTTGAAATCAACATCCAGGCTACTGAATCGCAGGTTGACCATATCTTCACTGAGGTTGAACGCCGCCGTAAGGTTGACTTTTTACGCCAGCTGGCCCACCTGCCAGGTATGCGGGGTCTTGTCTTCTTCAATCGACTTGATGATTTAGGAAATGCTGAGGAAAAACTCCAGTATCAGGGCATTAATGCCGCAAGCCTTGCCAGTGATATCGGTGGAAGATACCGCAAGGTTCTCTTAGAGAAATTTAAGAATGGCGATATCACCCTTCTACTTGCGACTGATCTTTTGGCCCGCGGGATTGATATTGAAAACCTGGATTATGTCATTAACTTTGACGTGCCAGTAACTGAGGAGTCCTATGTTCACCGTGCTGGTCGAACTGGCCGCATGGGAAAAGAGGGAACCGTTTTAACCCTTCTATCTAATCCCATTGAGAAAAAAGATTTAAAACGTCTGACAACAACCAGTGAGAAGGTGCTTAAAAATCAAAAATTTATTGATAAAAAATAAAAAAGAAAGGGCAACCTTCTTTTTTTACGAACATTTGTGAATGTTTTTGCTTTATTTAGGGATAAATATTACAAAATTCTTTTAATCGATATTAAATAATGCTACAATTAAGTTTCCTTGTTTTTTGAAAATTTAAAATATATTGCAATTATTTATAAAAATAAGGGAAATAAAGAGTCAATAAATAGTTTATTGACTAGAAATAGGAGAATTTATATGTCGAAAACAAGCTTCAAAAAGTTTGCCCTCTTAGGTCTTCTGACCTGCTCAAGTCTTTGCCTGGCAAAAATTGTCCAGGCAAGTGATGTGCTGGAAAACCCTCAGGTGAGCGAAAGTCAAGTGGATATCCAGGCTGGGACTATCAAAGAAAAACTAGATCCTGAGCTTAGAGCCTTATCCAAGGCTGAATCAATAAACCTTTGGAAGGCTGGTAAAATTGACTTTGAGCATAGGGTTGATCGAAACTTAATGGTGGATCCCCTTTTTCCAATAAACTTTTCATCAAGTTCTGTTGCCAAACCAAACAATGATATGAAAATCTCAGATGGTGATGATCTAGCTGCCCACAGTGCAACCTTAAGAAATAGGACGGGAACCAGTCTTAATCTAAGTACGGCAAGCTTTACCTATACCCAACAGGATATGGTTACAACTCAGACAAGCAATGCTGTAGGGGTTGAACTTTCTGCCTCAGTAGCCTTGAATATTCCCTTCCTAGCTGGGGCTTCAACCAGTGTTACAACCAGCTACAACTATAACAACTCCCACTCCAATACAAGCTTTACGACAAAGACTTGGAATGTACCTGCTCAGGTAATAACTGTACCAGCTGGAAAAAGCTACAAGGTCGAGTGGGTCTTAAAAACTGGAGTCGCAACAGGTACTGCCAATCTAACCAGTGAGATCTCAAGCAGAATAGCCTATATGGTTAAGGACAATACCGTGTACAGAGCTCCGATTACAGAAGCCATAAGCAAGCAAATTGGCTTTGAAAACTCACTGGCTGATCCAGATAAGTGGGATGCTAAAAACAAATGGACCCTTGAAAATGGTAAGGCCTACCGAAAATGGACAACTGGTTCATATACTGTTAAATGTGGAACTGAGCTGATTATGGATGTTTATGATGTATCCTCACCACAAGAGGCTCCAAAACTCGTCGAAAGCATTCCGATGAACGTAACACCATCTGTTTAAAATAAGTAAAAGAGGGGAAATTCCCTCTTTTTTGTTTAATTAATTTTAGAAAATTAAAAAAGGGCTAACTACTTAACCCTTTAAATTTAACCTAAAATATCCTTCAAAGTCGGAGCATTAAAATCTTTTTCCGATACTTGTTCAAAATTATCCATTGATACTGGAATAGGCCAGTCAATATTTAAGTCCTTGTCCAAAGGAGTTAGGGCGACTCCTTCCATACCTGGCTTCCATTCATTGTCAAAGAAGTACAGGTATTCTGTCTCATCATCTAGGGCTTGAAATCCGTTACAGACACCCTGAGGCACAAAAACTTGTACACCTGGCTTAAGCTCAACCGTTTCAACCTGTCCAAGAGTCTTACTGGCTGGTCTTGTATCCACATATACTCCAAAGGCTCTACCATAAGCCACAGTGACCAACTTAGCCATGGCTTCCCCGTGGAGTCCACGAATGGCACCCTTTTTAGTCCTTGTTAAATTAATCTGCTGCCAGGGTCTTAAGGTCTCAGGTAAAACCTCAGAATAGGCACTTGCCCTATAAAGTTCCCTGACTGTACCTCTTTCATCTTTTGCAGTCTTCGTTTTTATGATTTTTAAACCATCAATCTTTGATTCAGTTGAAGAAAAATTATCTATTTTTGCTGCCATCTTGTCTCCCTTATATTTTGTAGTTACACGAATTATATAATTTTAGATTTGACTAAACAACTATTAGCTGTAGCTGGTAAAGATTATTTGGTCAAAATTTGGTCAAAAAAATATATTTTCCTCTAAATCTATACAAACAAAAAAACTGCCTAAGTCCTTTAAATATAAGGTTTAGACAGTTTTTAATTTTTCTTTGAATCTTTCAAAATGACCCCTGCCGGAATCGAACCAGCAACTAATTCTTAGGAGGAACTTGTTATATCCATTTAACTAAGGGGTCCATCCACTACAAGAAATAATTATAGCAGAATTTTATCTTTTTTGCTAGTAAATTTACAAGAATTTAACCTGTAAAAAAAAGCCATCTATGATGGCTTTATTCTACCAGGCTAGACCTGCTGCTGCAATTTCAGCTTTTGATGCATATTGCCCATTTGGCCTGTGCCACCTACCTTTAGAATCTTTCGTATAACCGCCAGCAGAGGCTGGAGCTTGTGTTTGTGCTTGAGGTTGAGCTTGCTGAGCCTGGGCTTGAGCTGCTTGTGCCGCAGCAGCTTCTTGGGCTTGCTTGGCTTCTTCTGCCTTCTTGGCCTCCTCAGCTTGTTTAGCCTCTTCCGCTTTTTTGGCTTCCTCTGCTTTTTTGGCTTCTTCTGCTTTTTTAGCTTCCTCTGCTGCCTTTAACTTAGCTTCGGCGTCACTAGCCCTTTTCTCCGCTGCCTGAGCACTTTTTAGGGCCTCATCTTTTTCCTCTGATACCTTCTTTAACTCAGATTTTAATTCTGCAACCTGCTTACTGTTAGAACCACAGCCTGGGACTACAGCAACTGTAACAAAAAGAAGGGCAAACAAGAGACCTACTCTCTTCCACTTACTTAAACTATTCCATTTTTTCTTCATATCTCTACTCCTAAACTCCTAAAATAATTTTTTATGAAAAAAGTCCTTTTACAATCTCATTAACAGGGCGTCCTTTCAGGTGTTTGACATCCATGGTCCAGTTGACCCAACCAACCACACTATTTAGCAGGTAAACCCAGAACATGATGACAATCTCGAATGATTGACCCCACCAAAGGTAGATTGAAAAAATATTGGTCAGACCCCAGAAAATCCACTGTTCAGCATATCCTCCACTCATAAGGACCTGCCCTGTAACATTACTTCCGACCGCGACACTATCCCTAAAGGGACGACTAGCTCCAATCGACTTATTGGCATAACCCATACCCAGCCAGACAAAGAAAATCAGAACCAGACTCTTGAGCCAACCAGCAAGACTTAACTTGTTGGCAAGAGGGGCCTCTTCAAAATCACTCTGCGGTTTAAGGTCAGCCACAAGCCACATATAAAGCCCAATCGGCTGCATAATAGTAAAGAAGCTTGTTGTAAGAACCTCACCATAAAAGTTTGACTGCAGGCTCATATAAAAGTAAATTAAGGCATTGATAAAACCAAAAAGGTAGTTACTAGCTCTTTTCTCATTAACAAAGATAACGCAGATTATTCCTGTAAGACCTGCAATCATCCCCATAAGTGAGTCGGGACGCAGGATGTAGGCAATGATTTGAACCGAACAAAGGCCTAGCAAATAAAGCCAACCAAGCAGGCTGCGACCCAAAAAGATGTCCGCAAAGACTAATTTGATAATACCTACAAACCCAAGCTTGCGGGCTTTATCAAAAATCATCTTTAGATTCTTTGGCAAAATACGTGCCTGAACTCCTAGGTTCTTAAATTTTTCCTGTAAAGAATTCATCTAAAATCTCCTATTATTAATTGATTTATAATCAAGATGGTAAATCTAGTCCTAGATTCTAACCTTGGCTAGTATAGCATATCTTGTTAGCTTTTTCACTTCATTTTAGAAAATTAGATCACTGGTGCTCATAATTGCTGAAAAGGCTCCTTCATGGTAAAATGATAAAAAAATATAATTAAGGAGTCACGCGATGGATATTAGTGTAATCAAGGCTGATAAGACCAACTCGACCAATGGAATTCATATTGGTTCTGAGGGTAAACTCATGAAGGAATTCATGAATCTGGCCTGCCCTTTTAGTAGAC
Source organism: Streptococcaceae bacterium ESL0729 (assembly GCA_029391995.1). NCBI lineage: Bacteria > Bacillati > Bacillota > Bacilli > Lactobacillales > Streptococcaceae > Streptococcaceae bacterium ESL0729. The sequence continues at coordinate 424,384 of CP113924.1, read as the reverse complement.
TGTGGTTTGAGGAGTCTGAAAGCTTCCTAAGAGAAGAGGTTGAAAAGGGACAAGTTAGGCGTTTGATTAAGCTTTTCGACAAGCAAAAGGGGCACTTGGTCAAGGGAAATGTCATGCATGCCTTTATTGATCCCCTTGACCCTCAAAAGGCCCTTAGTGATATTGCCAAGGTTTTTGCCAGCCAGGAAGCCTGGGAACCACTTAAGCTTGATGAGATTGCTGACTTTGCCAAAAATGAGCTCGGTCTGACCTACCATGACGACAAAAGAGACGCCGCAAGCATTATCAAGGAAGCCGACGAAGCCAATGTCTTCTTTGTCCCAACCGTCATCATGGACGACTACATCTTTGACGAAAACATCGACAAAAAGACCCTTGAAAAATACATCAAAGCTTAAAAAGAAGGTGCGACCTTCTTTTTTTGTTGGGTGGCGGATTATATGAAAAAAAGTTGGACGGATAAAACCGAGTGCGACTTGAGCTTGCAAACTCGTTTGCCTAGCGAAATCGACAGCGAGTTATTTGGAAAAGGATATTGATTCCAGCAGATAAACATTACCTGTAAACCCTCATGGACAAGAAAAAACCAAGTGCGACTTGAGCTTGCAAACTCGTTTGCTTAGCGAAATCGACAGCGAGTTATTTGGAAAAGGATATTGATTCCAGCAGATAAACATTACCTGTAAACCCTCATGGACAAGAAAAAACCAAGTGCGACTTGAGCTTGCAAACTCGTTTGCCTAGCGAAATCGACAGCGAGTTATTTGGAAAAGGATATTGATTCCAGCAGATAAACATTACCTGTAAACCCTCATGGACAAGAAAAAACTAAGTACCACTTCTATCCCAAAACTTGTTTTGGTTGATGGAATGAACAACGAGGTATCTGGAAAAGATGATTAAACAGGAAGTATATGCAATCTGAAAATACCTATAAACATGAAAAAAACCGAGTGCGACTTGAGCTTGCAAACTCGTTTGCTTAGCGAAATCGACAGCGGATTATTTGGAAAAGGATATTGATTCCAGTAGATAAACATTACCTGTAAACCCTCATGGACAAGAAAAAACTAAGTGCCACTTCTATCCCAAAACTTGTTTTGGTTGATAGAATGGACAACGAGTTATCTGGAAAAGAAGATTGATTTTAAAAAATAAATATTACCTATGAACATTCATAAACAAGAAAAAACCGAGTGGAGTCTCGGTTTTTTAGGAGTTTTTTTATTTTTAAGGAGTTTTTTATAAGTTCTAAGAACTTATGGAGTTTTATGAAAAAAGTTTTACACCCTAACCAAATATCACCCGACATGAGGCTAGGAATAAGACAGTCAATACAAACTATCGACGGAAGAGGATAATTGAATCACGGTTTTGACTAAGTGTAAAACCGTAAAGCCATCACCCGCTTCCATGTGTATATAATACCCCAGAACAAAAATTGGAACATCAGACCTGAGACCGATATTTGGACATTTATATTACTCCTTAGAGATATTATATATTAATTTAATAGTTAAAAGATACAATATATGGTATCTTTTAACTATTAAGCCACTATATATAGTGGTTTGATATGCAAAAAAAATCTTCAATTATGGTATAATAATAAAAAATTATGATAAAGGAAGTAATTGAATTTTGACAGATACACTAATATTTGATATTGACGATAAATTTCTTATCTCCAGCGCACATCGCTTTGATTCATTAACGGAATCAGTAACTAATATTATTAAAAGTAATAATATTGGACCAAATATGCAGTACTTTGATTCATTGACAGAATCAGTAACTAATGTTATCAAAAGTAATAATATTGGACCAAATATGCAGTACTTTGATTCATTGACAGAATCAATAACTAATATTATTAAAAGTAATAACCTTGAATTAAATATACAGTACTTTGATTCATTGACAGAATCAGTAACTAATGTTATCAAAAGTAATAATATTGGACCAAATATGCAGTACTTTGATTCATTGACAGAATCAATAACTAATATTATTAAAAGTAATAACCTTGAATCAAATATACAGTACTCTGATTTATTGAAAGAATCAATGGCTAATATTATTAAAATCAATGACCTAAAGCTAAATATATATCACTTTGATTCACTAATAGAATCAATAAAACCCATTCTTGATATCATAACTTCAGATGTGTACAGTATGGCTACGACGGAATCAGAAAAGTCATATACTTTTGATTTTGATACTAATATTTTTAGTAGCGAAGGTATAAATTTCGAGGAAATTGATTCATTAAGCACAGGCAAAGACAAAGAACTCGATAAACATATAAATACCTTATCAATAATAAAAGATAAAGTATTTAATATTTATAAGGATGATGTAATTTTTCAACTGATGTTTAATTTTCTTTTAGAAAAATTTTTGGAAGAAGTAACAGGCACCCATGGTATATACTCTATTATAATATTTACTGTTGTATATACATCCTATAAAGTTGCTAAAGAAACACACATCGAGTTAAAAAATAACACCAATGAAAAAGATTAAAATCTTTTTCATTGGTGTTATTTACGTTGTAAATGAATAAAATCATTCTATTCCATAGCCCTTACTTTATCTTCGATAAAATCAATTTCTTCTTGGCTCAAGTTATATTTTTTATAGAGTTGTTGGTCAATTTCAGGAATGGATTTTGACCAATCTATATCTGAATTTTGGGTAAAATCTTGCAGTGGAACCTTAGACCAGGTTTCCTTTGATTGGTTATTTTGAGTCGTTTTCATTATTCCTAGCATTGCTCTAGAAAATTTTCCTTTTAAATATTTTAGAAGTGATTCTGCTTCAAATTGAGTACTAAAATTTCCAATGGAAACAAACGTTTGAGTGTGCCCGGTTACGGGGTGCCCGGTTACGGGGTGCCCGGTTACGGGTGTAGATAGAACCTCACCAATTGCACCAGATCCATTTGCACCCGGAATAAATACCTTCCATTTATCTAAATTTTGATGGTCTGCAACATACTTTCTTTTAATCCATTTATAAGTTCTTTCTCCCTCAAAACGGCCATATATCTGTATGTATTCATATTTATCTGTAGGTTTATCTTCAAAAAATATTTCGGGATACCTATTAAAGACGCTAGATGCCATTGATTTAGCATGTGATGCATCTGTTCTACCAATAACCTCTGGATGCTCTTCAAATAATAAATTCGATAACTTATAGCTATCTGGACTATAAATTAGAGAACTCAAATTATGTTTGTCAACACTACTTACTTTTTGATAAATACTTCTTAATTCTCCAAATGGGATAAAAATATCAATAGTTTCAAAACATATATTCTCATCTCTGTGGAGAATTATAACTCCACCCTTTATATCCGTATTTGGAAAAACTTCACTACTTTTAGGATTAAAATATATAACTTCAATATGATTATCCCTAAGCATTTTTCTATTCCATGCCTTAGGGGTAGCACCTTGATTAGATAAAAAACGTGCTGGAGAAATTAAAATATACTCTTCAGAAACTTTTTCTGCTAAATCATAAAAATAATTATATATTGGCATAGATTGATTATTTTTAGAATCATTATTCTCCTGATACGGCGGATTCCCCACCACAACATCAAATTTCATGTCTTTAAATGCCTCCTCAACTTTTTGTACACCAAGTTCTGTACTTTCTTTCATGGCGTCAACCAGGCCATCAATATACTCAACACTTGTCTCATAATCTTTATACCCAGCTAAAGTTCTTTGAGTAATAGTCTTTGCCATAGGTGTTTTGGCTATAGCATGAACATTATTTTTCAGGATATCCCTGTAAACTTGATTTGCATCAAAATGATTGTCATCACGCGTCATCATCTCCTTATAGTAAAGACTCATAGCTACATGAAGAGGGTAGAGTCCTGTCTTTGCATTAATATCGAGGAACTTTTTATCCCCTGAGTATACCGACTCTGTCCGGTCATTTTCAACCCAATGAAGATTACTTACCCCACCTGTTGTAGGACTTGTAAAATCATCATCATAAAAGTTTAATCCACCTAGGCTTTTAACCAGCTGCATATTAACAACCCTCCAAGGAGTAAGGACTGTCTCCTTATCTGGATTTTTAAAGCTTGCAAAAAGCTCAGCTATCTTCTCAGCCCGGTCAACATAATCCAGGTAATCATAAGATCTAGCTCGTTCCCTAATAATTTGTCCCGCCTCAACAAAGACCTCTGGATCATAATACTTGGCAATATCTTTAAACATACGCTTAGTGAAGCCCTTGGGCATGAACTCCTCCCAGGACTTAGCATCAACAAGATTAATGAAATCATCAATGGTGATATTCTTTTGCAGGTCAACATCCATCCCGTAAATCATCATAGGAATCCTGATTGATACTCCCCTAAGGATGGAAATCATAGCCTTTCTTTCCTTTTGGGCTTCCTTAGACTTTTCAAGGGCTGCCTCTTCTTCCTTACTACGGTCGCCTTTCTTCTTCTTCTTGGCACGCTCGCCCAGCTCATATTCTAAGTCAGTCAAGCCATTATCTGAAATAATAATCTTAGTTTTTTTACTACCTTGAGTTTTCCCAACAATGGCATCAAGTTCCCTAAATGTTGTAGCATCACCTTCCGTTAGGGTAAGCAGATTGTCATTATAAAGGGACTCATCGTCAAAACCAGTCCGGACAGCCTTCTCAGCATAGACACGCTTAAGTTGGGTAAGCATCTTATCGACATCAAACACATCCATGCCAGTATCCTTTGTTCCAAGGATAGGCATGAAGTTTAAAAGATTAATCATGGCTTCTTTTTGCTCGACTGTATTCTTTTTACCAACACCTGAATTAATCTGAGCTGATTCAGCCATTATGGTCAAAGCCCTGTCTGGTGCAAAGTCGAAAACATAGGCTTCTTTTTTGACCCCTAATTTTTCGTGAGAAAAAGGGGTTTGTGCCCTAAAGGCAGCTTGCAGGTAATTCATGGGTGAATTCATATTTGATAAGAAGAGGACAGCATTCCACTCTGGAACATTTACTCCCGTTGTAAGCTTTCTTACAGTCAGAGTAATGGTCTTGGTCTGGCTAGGATCACCAATGGCTTCTCTTACTTTTTCAAGGTCACTCTCACTAGTTATTGTGGTCTCATCTGATTTATCATTTTTGACCACATTGACAATCTTATAGTCTTGACCAAAAATTTTATGTTCCTTTAGGAGTTTTTCAAAGGCATTAGCCTCCTTAACACCTGGCATTATCCAAAGGGTATGGCGGAGAGAGTTTCTATATTCTTCAGTCGAGAAGGGATAATTTGTATGACTATCCTTATTAGTAATATTATCTAGGAAGGCTTTTACATCAGCCTTATAGACTAACTCACCATCAGCATCTACCTTGAAAAATTCACGGAAATTAAAGAATTTTGTATCTGTTGCAAACTTAGCCTTGTTTTTCATATCAAAGGTAAACATTGAAACCTTAGGTAGGCTCTCATAAGGATTTGGTAAATCTGGCTTTTCTAAAGACCACTTAAGCTTAGCTCTTTGTTCCATAGTATAATCCCAAGTATAAACTTGCTCATCTTCATACTGATCAAGAATATTAAAGGGAGTGCCTGAAAGCTCTAAAACTCTTGTATTATCTTTAATTAGAGAATTCATAACTGTTCCTGCAAGGTCAGTCTGGGTTCCTTCATGGGCTTCATCAATGATTATCAAGTCCCAATCCACACCAGCAAATTCTTCCAGATTTGTTTCACCATTTCCGTAGCGAAGCTTTTGCATAGATACAAAGTAAATAAAGGGGGAATTGCCTGACTTCAAGTCATCAAAGCTTGCTCCGCTATCTTTTGATCCAAAACGATAGCCCTTTTCTGCCATATCCATCTTGTCAAAATCCTTGCCCCAAGAGTCGGATACTACTGGACGATGGCTTAAAATAAGAACCTTTTGATAGCCTTCTTCTTTTATAAGTTGGAGGGAGGTCAAGGTCTTTCCAAAACGCATCTTGGCATTCCAAAGCATTCGCTTCTTGTTCTTAGACTTGCTACTACGAAATACCTTCTGAGTTTGCTTGACTGCTGCTTCTTGTTCTGGCCTAAGTTTGATTATATTTTTAGCAGCATTAATAGTAGGACTGGTAAGACTAGTGTTTGCTTCCTCAACCCTACTACCATTGGTTGTTGTCTCTAATTCAAGACCAACGTCTTCAAGAGTTTCACGACCCTCCTTGACTGCTTGAATGGCCTTTTTTGCTGTCTCAAGGTCAACATCATACCATTCTTGACCCTTGAGTGTTTCAGATTGCTTGTAGCCTGAGGCTCTCAAGACCCTGTGAACCTCATGATCTGTAAACCAGCTTTTATCTTCTTTCCTATAGGCAAGTTCAGCCCAGCCAAGGTCGTAGTCTAGGCCTGATGTCGTCATGTACTGGCTTATCCTTTTGGCTGCTGTAGCCCTTAAAAAGTCACTGTTAGGCGACCAGTCTGCCTCAAGATCATCTTCTGCAACACTTGTATCACCAATTTTTTGAGTATTTTTATGGGGCTCACTTGCTAGAGCTGTTTGAATATAGATGAGCTTCCTTTCGGCTGTCTGATAGAGCTTCTCAGCTTGTGGTTCTAAAAAATCAATGTAAGATTTTTTAATATCTGTATCTGTATACTTGTTAATGAACCAAACTAGAAGAACGAAAACTTGATGGAGGACATTAAGGGCATTTTTCTTGGTAGCATCCTTTGAGTTGATTTCATGGCTAGCAAGATTTCCCAAACGCTTAACATCATAAAAGGCATCAATAATATACTTCTCATTAACTACTTTCTTAATAATCCTAAGTTTGTCATCAAAAGTAGCTCTAGCAGGCTCCTCTAATCCTTCACGTTCTATAATCAGGCTAGCCGTAGTATCAGCTAATTTACGTCCCTTACTTAGAACTCCATCGTAATCTTCCTGGGTGTAATTTTTCTCAGCCATATTGGCTGTTGTAAAAAGATTTGCTGTTGCATTTTCAACCTGTAAAAATGTAAAATTTTCCGACATACCTTATAAACCCTTCTAATTTTTTAAAAGCTTCACAACTTTCCCTAGCAGCAACTACTAACCTAATCCCTTATCAAAAAACTCCATTTTACCAATTTCCCAGTTCATAATTTTTACCCTACGTCCTGGTTTTATAATCCACTCCTCTTCAATCTCTTCTTCATCATCATCAAAAAGAGAAAAAGATAATTGAACTGTCTCTAATTTTTCCCTCTTTTCACTCAAAGGGATAATATATTTAAGACCATCCATCTGGAAAACATTGTAACTTATGATTTTTGCAATTTCTTTAAATAAACTATATAAGGGAGCCTCGCCCCACTTGTCAAAATAATAGTCCCAGTAGGTATAAAGAAGATTTTCCCGTGCCAAAAGGAGGGAGTCCCCGTTCCATTCAAAGCCATAACTTGCCTTATAGGCTTCTTCGACCAGCCTTTGCCAGTCCGCCTTATCATCCACCTCAAGATTAATCCTTTTTAGCTTGCGGTCAAGAAATCCCACCCTTTTGTCAATGGGAATAAAATCCCCCGTTTCCATATCATAACGACTGACCATATAAGGTGCTTCACCACAAGTTATCTCAAGCCAGCTTCTTTTTACATAAGTTTCTACATCATCTTTTTGATAATTTTTATCAACCTGGTCATTTTGCTTTTTGACTACCCATGTGGGCGTAAAAACTTCCGCACGGGCTTTAGTACGCGATTTTTGGAGCTCGCGAGACTTTAGGGCTCGTGGTCTAATAAGTTGACCCATGTGACCTGTAATTAACTCTGCCTGAATGGGAGCTTCTGCATTATAAAGCTTACGATTATATCTTATATAGTTGTCGTTGGCCCAAATAATATTTTTGGCTGTCTTCTCAGTTGATTTCGTCCTATCCAGCAAAAGAATATCTAAAATTTCAGGCATTTGCTCTCTTATAACATTTTCTAAAATATCTGCCCCTGTAAAAGCCTCAAAGGGACTACCTTTATCTTGTTTTTCCATTTAGCTCCTCTCAAGGATTTTTTCTCAAAATAACTTCACATATCTTCTCTATTATAGCTATTATACCAAGTTTGAATGGATATTTGTATAAAGTGGGGGAAGATGATTCCTTATTTTTAAAATGAACACAAAAAAAGCCCAGCTGGGCTCTTTATTTAAAATCATCAGAGTTTAGGCTATCTATCGGATAACTCGTATAACCCTCATAGTAGTAAGATTGATCAATTCCCTTCATGTAGATATCCCTACTATCCACTTCTTGCACCAGAGACCTTTCAAGGAGGTATTTAATTTCAATATCCCGAATGGGGCTACGCTCCATAGCAAGTAGATAGTCATCCTTATCAATCTTTGACCAGTCAACAACTTTCTGCAATTCTTTTTTAAAGATTAAGTCAAGCCAAATTCGCATACTTCGACCATTACCCTCACGAAAGGGATGAGCCACGTTCATCTCAACATATTTTTCAACAATTTGATCAAAGGTTTCCTGGGGCATTTCATCAATAAAGGCCAGGGAATTTTGTAGATACATGACTGGAGCAAAGCGAAAATTACCCTTGGCTAGGTTAACATCGCGAGACTTACCTGCAAAGTCATAAATATCCTCAAAAAGATACTTGTGAATGGCTGAGAGTCCCTTAAAATTGCCAACTTCAACAAGGTCGATATAACCTGAATCATATAGCTCCTTGGCTTTTTGTTTTGTTAACTTCTCTTCTGCCTGGGCAAGTTCAGCAGAACTTGTCAGACCCAATTTATTTTTAAGCACGCACAAACTCCCTTCCTTCATCACATTAAATCAAGTATCATTCAAGTATCGCTATCTCATAATACCATCCTAAATATACATCTCTCCCTTAATTATAACAGTAAATCTTAGCCTTTGTTATTGACTAGGAGCAAAAAAACCTAGTCTCCTAGGTTTTTCTTGCTTCCTTATTTATCTTCACTATACCAATCGTAGTGGAAGGTTCCTTCGCGGTCGGTACGTTTGTAGGTGTGGGCACCGAAGTAGTCACGCTGGGCCTGGATTAGGTTGGCTGGAAGGACTGCACTTCTGTAGCTATCAAAGTAGGCGATAGCACTTGAGAAGGTTGGTACTGGTACTCCTGCTTGAACAGCAAGGGCTACAACGTCACGAACTGACTGTTGGTATTTCTTAGTGATTTCAACGAAGTATTCATCAAGAAGAAGGTTTTCAAGGTCAGCCTTACGATCGTATGCGTCAGTAATTTTTTGTAGGAAACGAGCACGGATGATACATCCAGCACGCCAAATGCTTGCGATGTCACCAAATGGAAGATCCCAGTCATATTCCTTACTTGCTGATCTAAGTTGAGCAAATCCTTGAGCGTAGCTCATGATTTTTGAAAAGTAAAGGGCTTGACGAATTTTTTCAACAAGCTCTGCCGCATCGCCAGAAAACTTAGGAGCATCAGCCTTAGGTAAGATTTCACTTGCCTTAACACGCTCATCTTTATAAGCTGAGATGTAACGGGCAAATACTGATTCTGTGATTAGTGGTAGGGGAACACCTAAATCAAGAGCAGATTGGCTAGTCCATTTACCTGTTCCCTTGTTACCTGCAGCATCAAGAATATAGTCAACAACTGGACCTTTCTCCCCTTCATCATCCTTACGAGTAAGAATGTCAGCTGTGATTTCAATTAGGTATGAATCAAGCTCACCCTTGTTCCACTCTGTAAAGATTTCAGCCATTTGGCTAGCGTCAAGATCTAGTAGGTGTTTCATAAGATCATATGATTCAGCAATAAGCTGCATATCACCGTATTCGATTCCGTTATGAACCATCTTAACATAGTGACCAGCTCCATCAGGGCCAATGTAAGTAACACAAGGTTTTCCGTCTTCAGGAGCCTTAGCTGAGATTTCTTCAAAGACTGGAGCGATTAAATCATAAGCTTCACGTTGTCCACCTGGCATGATTGAAGGACCTTCAAGGGCTCCTTTTTCCCCACCAGATACACCTGTACCGATGAAGTTGATACCTGAATCAGCGAGTTCATTATTACGGCGGATTGTATCCTTGTAGTAAGTGTTACCACCGTCAATTAGGATATCTCCCTTGTCTAAGAATGGCAGAAGGCTTTGGATAGTTGCATCAGTCGCAAAACCTGCCTGCACCATAAGCATGATGCGACGTGGTTTTTCAATTGAATTTACAAATGACTCAATGTCATAGCTCGGTACAAAGTTTTTTTCAGGGTAGCTCTTCACCACATCCTCAGTTTTTTCGCTACTACGGTTATAAATCGCAACATTATAGCCACGTGATTCAATATTTAGGGCAAGGTTACGACCCATAACGGCCATACCAACTACACCAAAGTTTGCTTGTGTCATCTACATTCTCCTAGTTATTAGATTTTTTTATAGTATTCTTTAAATTATAGCACTTTTGGGTCAAAAAGCAATTTAGCAAGAGGTCTACCCTCTTAGTCAAAGAGACCGTCAAGTCCTGCAAAGGGTGACTTCTTCTCATCTGGAACTTCTGGCTCGAGATTTTCAAAGTCAGTCTCTGACATAATCTGCCAACCTTGACCACTTGGCATGCTATCAGCTTCAAGCTCATCTGGAGTTAAAACACGAGTTGGGATGCTTAGGATAATATTATCAGCCACAGACTCGTCAAGGTTTATAATGTCCTTTTCAAGGATAAAAATGTTGTCGTCACTTACCAAATCGCGTGCCTCTTGAATGTAGGCCTCTGTTGTAAAGGCCTCAGCCACATCAATACTTGACTTAAGCTCAACCTCCTTAAGGCTTCTTGTTGATGGGTAGCTTAGGGTGTAAGTGGCCTTGTAGTTAAGTAGATAAAGACCATCTTCATAGGATACAAAACCTACCACATGGACTGGCGTTAGACCAATTATCTCTTCAAAGCGTCTTTTTAAACCAGCCTCTAAATTAAGGATTTCATCAAAGTTAATGATTTCCCTTTTCTTTATTTCATTTAAAGCCCACTGCATGCTTATACCTCCTCTTAGTAGTTTGTTCTTATATTTTACAATAAATTGGCCCGAATTACTAAGGTAATCAGTCCAGCTTGGCTGAAAACTTATAATGGGCTTGTCATCAAGTAGATGGAATAAAAAAAGAGCTCTGGGAGCTCTCTTTAATTAGTCAACTAAAGTTTTTGCTAGGGCAAAGTTACCAATGGTTGCACTACCGTTATTTTCAACACTTGGGGCAAAGATGTAGTCATCAACAGATGGTACTGGCAGGTAGCCATTTAAAAGGCTTACAAAGTTCTCTTTAATGCGGTCAAGCATGTGATCTTGAGCCATAACTCCACCACCGACAACAATCTTGTCAGGACGTAGGCAAACGGTTGCATTTACAAGGGCTTGAGCAATGTAGTAGGCTTGGATATCCCATACATCGTGGTCTGCAGGAATGTGTTCACCGCGAATTCCAAGACGAGCTTCAAGGCTTGGTCCAGCTGCTACACCTTCTAGGCAGTCGCCGTGGAAGGGACAGTTTCCAGCAAAATCAAGGTCATCCTTGTGACGTTTCATAAGTTGGTGACCCATTTCAGGGTGACCAACACCTCCGATGAATTCTCCATTTTGAAGTGAGCCTGCACCGATACCTGTACCTACTGTAAAGTAAGTTAGGTTTTTGCAGTCATTTAAAAGCATTTCACCATAAGCACTTGAATTAACATCTGTAGTGAAGTAAACCGGCACATTTAAGGCCTTTTCAATTGGTGATACTAAGTCAGCCTTAGACCAACCAGCTTTTGGTGTACTTAAAACATAGCCATAAGTTTCACTATCACGATCAATATCAATTGGTCCAAAGCTTCCAAGAGCTAGGGCTTCAATATTTTTATCCTTAAAGAATTCGATAACTTTTTCAAGGGCATCATCTGGGCCACTTGTTGGGAACTGATAGGTTTCTAAAATCTCTAAATCTTCATTTCCGACTGCACAAATAAACTTTGTTCCACCAGCTTCTACACTACCAAATAATCTCATTACTTACTTCACTTCCTTATTTTATACTTTTATATTTTCTACCTCAGATGATTAATGGAATCTAATAATTTAACCCCTAAACTATTAAATTCAACTAACAACCCAAGACCTTAAGAAATCAAATTTGCACAAGGCAATGTCTTCCTAAGAACCTTTTCTATTCTACCACGATTAAAGGCCAGGGACAATTGTATTTTTATAAAATTTAGGGGTGTTTTTATTACAATCTGATAAAGTTTTTTTTAATTTGTTAAACGTTTACCATAAATTGTAATATTTTTATGAAAAACGGCCATTTTATAAGGGATATAGGGTTTGACAATCTAACATTTTTATCATAACATAAAGGCAAACTAAGGAGGTTTTTTAACACAAATGAAATGGACAACTGAATTAAGATACAAAAACTATAATGACTGGGATAAAGATTACATCAAGGACTTAATCCACAAAAAAGAAACTTCAATTTGGAAAAACCACTTCCACTTGGAACCTCAAAGTGGCCTCTTAAATGATCCCAATGGCTTTTCTTACTTCGATGGAAAATGGCATCTCTTCTTCCAACACTTCCCCTTTGGAGCTGTGCATGGCCTAAAATCATGGTCACATGCCACATCCTCTGATCTAGTAAATTGGGAAATTGATGACATCAAGCTTTTACCAGGAGCTGAATTTGATAGCCACGGAGTTTACTCAGGTAGTGCTTATCCTGTAGGGGACGACCTATTCCTTTTCTACACTGGTAATTACCGCGACAAGGACTGGAACCGCAGTGCCTACCAGATGACTGCCCTTATGAATAAGAAGGGTGAGATTGTCAAAAGCAAGCGACCTGTAATCTCTGATGAGGCAGGTTATACAGCCCACTTCCGTGACCCGATGATTTTTAAGGACAAGGGGCAATTTTATGCAGTAATCGGGGCCCAAAATTTAGACCTTAAGGGACGGGTTGTCCTTTATGAGGCTGTTGATAACAATCTTGAAGACTGGAAGAAAATCGACGAACTCCATTTTAGTGACCTTGATCTTGGTTACATGGTTGAATGTCCAAATCTTGTCTTTGTTGATGGGCATCCTGTTCTCCTCTTCTGCCCTCAAGGAATGGCTGAAACTGACTCAGACAATATCTATCCACAAAGTTATGTCCTAGCTGAATCTTTTGATGCTAAAAAGGCTAAACTTACAAATCCAGGGGCCATTAAAAACCTTGATTATGGTTTTGATGTCTATGCTACTCAAGCCTTCAATGCACCTGATGGACGAGTTTTATCAGTTTCTTGGCTGGGACTGCCTGAGATTGATTATCCAACAAATGATCTTGGCTACCAAGGTTCACTTAGTCTGGTTAAAGAACTTAGCCTTAAGGACGGAAACTTATACCAATATCCAGTTGAGGAAATCAAAGAACTTCGCAAAAAAGAGATTCAAGCAAGCGAGCATGTATTTGACAAAAATACCTATGAGGCTGAATTTACAGTTGACATGAAAGAAGGGGCTGAAATTTCCTTCTATGCTAGTGATGACAACCAGGAAGCTTTAAAACTTACCATAGCAAATGGCGAAATTAAACTTGATCGTAGCAAGCTTGGAGAAGTTTTTGCCCAAGACTTCGGAGTTACTAGATCAATAAATAATATTTCAAGCGACCAAGTTAAGGTCAATGCCTTCGTTGATGCAAGTATTATTGAAATCTTTATCAATGACGGAGAATATGTCCTTTCAAGTCGCGTTTTCCCAGAAGAGGGGCAAACAAAATTCCAGGCGAAAGGAGCTACTCAGGTAGCCTTGTATGAGATGTAATGGCCAAACTTACTGATGTCGCAAAACTTGCTGGCGTAAGTCCCACTACAGTCAGCCGGGTGATTAATAAGTATGGGTCTCTCAGCCAAAAAACAATTGATAAGGTTCATAAGGCCATGGAGGAGCTAAATTATCAGCCCAATAATCTGGCCCGCAGCCTTCAAGGTAAAAAGACCATGCTTATCGGCCTAATTATCCCATCAATTAGAAACCCCTTCTATGCCGAACTCATTGAAGAGCTTGAAATAAAGCTCTTTAATCTTGGCTACAAGGTAATTATCTGCAATAGCCAGAGTAATCCAGCTAAGGAAAAAACTTACCTACAGATGCTTGCTGCCAACCAGGTAGATGGGATTATTTCAAGTAGCCATAATCTGGGTATTGAAGAATATGAGCGGATTGACCTTCCTATCGTAAGTTTTGACCGCCTGCTTAGTCCAAAGATTGCTACAGTATCCAGTAACAACCAGGCTGGAGGCCAATTGGCAGCTCAAAGCCTGATTGAGCGTGGGGCTAAAAGTCTAGGACTTATATCAGGAGCAAGCAGCAGCGGAAGCCCGACTGACCTTAGGTCACAGGCCTTTATCCAGCTTGCCAATCAAAGGGGAATTCCTGTCAAGCACCTTGAGCTTGATCCAGAGGTCATCCTTGACATTAAAAAAAGTCGGATCAAAAATTTCATTGAAGACAATGACTTTGAGGGAATCTTCTGTACTGATGATATAACGGCCATCCTTGCCATGGAATTTACAGATGTTAATATCATAGGCTATGATGGTACCAAGTTAATCCAGGCTCTTTATCCCAAGCTATCAACCATTGTCCAACCCATATCAGAGCTTGCTGATGCTCTAATCACAGCTCTTTTAAACAAGATAAACAAAAAGGAATTTGACCTAGAAATTGTACTACCCATTAAATTCCAGCAAAATAGTTAAAAAAACCAGCTAGGCTTTCTAGCTGGTTTTTTAATTTGTCTTATTAACTAAATTTAGCTAAATTTACTGATAAGTTTTTTCCAGGCTTAGAAGTTTTTCTCCAGCAGCAATATTACCACTAGCTAGAGTTTCAACTCCTGCATATGACCCTGTATTGGTAACAATCATCATTACCGTATCGTCATAACCGGCCTCTTTGATTACTTGGCTATCAAAGCTTCCAAGAAGCTCTCCCTTAACCACATGCTCACCAACTTTTTTATTGGTCGAAAAGCCCAGACCGTCCATCTTAACGGTGTCGATACCGATGTGAATTAGGATTTCAGATCCTCCATCAGATTTTATGCCGTAGGCATGTTTTGAGTCATAAACGATGGTCAACTCACCACTAACCGGTGCGTAAACTTCATGAGCCTCGGGTTTAATGGCTGCTCCTTTACCCATCATTTCAGAGGCAAAGACTGGATCTTTAACATCTTTTAAGGGAATAACAGAGCCACTCACTGGTGCTGCGATAAGCTCATCACTTACGCCATCTGCTTCTACTTGTGGGTCTTCATTGATGGCTACACTAGCTTCTGCTTCTGAAACTTTTTCGTCAGTATCGGCCACTGATAAGTCCATGGTTTTCTTCCCGTAAATATATGTAAGGACAAAGGCTACAACTATTGTCACTAATCCTGACAGGATAAACTCAGGAATTGATTTAGGGGCAATGGAGATGAAGCCGATAACACTTGCGGCACCTAGGGCTACAGCTAAAACCTTGAAGAAGCCAAGCATCAGGCTTCCAATTGCTGCTGCAATCATGGCACAGATGAAGGGGAATTTAAGCTTTAGGTTAACCCCAAAGATGGCAGGTTCTGTAATCCCTAAAAGGGCTGACAGACTGGCTGAACCAGCAAGACTCTTTTGCTTTTTATTTTTACTAATAACTGCAATGGCTAGAGCTGCTGCTCCTTGAGCCATATTTGCCATAGAAGCAACTGGGAAGATGAAGCTTCCACCAGTTTTAGCAATGTCAGCTAAAAGTGTGGTTTCAATGGCTGGAAATGTTTGGTGAAGGCCTGTAATTACAATTGGTGAATAGAAGAAGCCAAAAACTGATAATCCAAGGGCTCCAGTTGTTGTATAAAGCCAGATAAGACCATTAGTTAGGGCATCAGATACAGTCCTCATGACAGGCCCTACAAGAATGAAGGTTAAGAATCCTGTAATAATAATGGCAAGCATGGGAGTGAAGGTGAAGTCAAAGGCTGCTGGAATTTTCTTGTGGAAGAATTTTTCAAGCTTGGCTAAAATCCAAGCTACAGCAACAATCGGTAGAACTGAACCCTGGTAACCTGCTTGAGCTACCTGTAAACCAAAGACATCCCAGTAGGGCATGGTTCCACTACTGATAGCTTCTGCCACCCCGTAACCATTAACCAAACTTGGCATTACCATGGCCATACCCATGGCAGCACCTAGATAGGCATTACCACCAAAACGTTTGGTCGCTGAGAAACCAACTAAAATTGGTAGGAAGGCAAATGGTGCTGTCGCCAAAAGATTTACAATGCTTGCAAAGTCTGCAAGGACTGGAAATCTTTCAATAATTGACTGGGGACCAAACAGATCTTCAGCCGTCAAAACATTATTAAGGGCCATGAGAAGACCACCAGCAACTAGGGCTGGAAGCATAGGAACAAAGATGTCTGAAAGCACCTTAACCAAATCCATCAGTGGGTTTTTCTTGCCACCTTCTGAAAGCTCCTTAAGTTCTTCCTTGGTAGCTGCACTGATATTTGCAACCTTTAAGAGCTCATCATAAACATTGTTAACATCCCCAGGGCCAATAATTATCTGAAACTGGCCATTGGCCTTGAAAGTTCCCTTAATATCATCATTATTGTCAAGGGCCTCCTGGTCTACCTTTGACGGGTCCTTAAGGACTATCCTAAGCCTGGTTGCACAGTGGGCCAGGGCCTGAATATTATTCTCACCGAGGGCAAGATTTATCTCTTCCGCAACTTTTTTGTAATCCATACATATCTCCTTTTTTTATTATGAAAACGATTTCCACATCTCTACTAGTATAATACAATATTTTATAAAAATGTCAAACGTTTACTAAAATAAAATCCTTTAAAAATAAAGCTAGCAATATGTAATGTACTTGTAATGTTATAATTGTGAAAAATATTGTCATACGTTTAACAATATCAAGTAAAAAAAGACCAGCCCAGCTGATCTTTTACTTCCATAAAATAAGTGACTAAATACCTGCTTCAACCCAGTAACTTGGCCTATTTCTTTCATACTGACTAATTAGGTCTTCGTATTCAAGGGTTAGGCCAATATCATCTAGGCCATTAACAAGCTTCCTCTTCCACTCAGAGTCAATCTCAAAGTTAAATTCCTTATCTCCTAGAATGATTTTTTGCTGGGGCAAGTCTACTACAAGCTCTGTTGAACTTGCAATCTCAGCCAATTCCTTGCGGCTTTCAAGGTCTAAGACAATGGGCAAGATTCCGTTTTTAAGGGCATTATTATAAAAAATATCCGAATAAGACCCCGCTACAATCACCTTAAATCCGTAGTCCATAATGGCCCAGGCCGCATGTTCACGGCTTGACCCTGAGCCAAAGTTGTCTCCTGTGATTAGAATGCTTGCTTCCTTGTAGTTGGGATGATTCAGGATGAAATCTGGATTTTCCTTCTTACCTCCCTCGAGATATCGCCATTCAAAGAACATATTTTTACCAAAACCAATCTTATCTGTAGCCTTCAAAAACTGCTTGGGAATAATCTGGTCAGTATCAATATTATCATTCATCAAAGGAACTGTTTTTCCCGTGTAGACTGTAAACTTATCCATTAGATTGCCTCCCTTGCATCAACAAATTTTCCGTTAAGGGCAGCTAGAGCTGCCATGGCTGGACTACAAAGGTGAGTCCTTGCCCCGTGGCCCTGACGGCCTTCAAAGTTCCGGTTACTGGTACTTGCACAGTGTACTCCCTGGGGAACATGGTCAGGATTCATTCCAAGACACATGGAACAACCTGGTTCCCTCCACTCAAAGCCTGCATCCATAAAAATCTTATCAAGTCCCATCTCTTCTGCAGCCTTCTTAACAGGACGACTTCCTGGTACCACAATGGCTGTCAGCTTATCAGCCACCTTCTTACCCTTGACAATGTTTGCGGCAAGGATCAAATCTGACAAGCGGGCATTGGTACATGAGCCAATAAATACATAACCAAGGTCAATGTCACTTACCATCTGTCCAGGATTTAGGTCCATATATGAATAAGCACGCTCATCATTAAAGTCAAGAACCTCAGGTAGGGACTCTGTATATTCAACAGCCATCTCAGGATTTGTACCCCAAGTCACCATAGGAGCAAGCTTATCAACCTCAATGGTAATCACCTTGTCATAGCTTGCATCTTGATCACTAACTAGAGTTTCCCAATCAGCAATGGCTGCCTCCATATCTTTAGGTGCCTTTTCTCTACCAGCTACATAAGCATAGGTCTTAGCATCAGGATTCATGAGCCCAATCTTTGCTCCAAACTCAATGGCCATATTACAAATGGTCATCCGCTCCTCCATTTCAAGGTCTGAAATGGCTTCTCCTGCAAATTCAACAGCATAACCAACACCAGCATCAACCCCGTAACGAGCAATAAGAGCTAGGATATAGTCCTTGGCATAAATCCCTTTAGGAGCCTTTCCGGTAAACTCAATCTTCATCTTCTTAGGTTTCACCTGCCAGATGGTTTGAGTGGCAAAGACATGCTCAACCTCACTGGTACCAATACCAAAGGCAATAGCTCCAAAGGCCCCATGAGTGGCCGTATGTGAATCCCCGCAAACCACTATCTTTCCTGGCTGGCTGCGGCCTGTTTCAGGTCCCACCATGTGGACAATTCCCTGAAGCTTACTACCATGGACAGCCGCATCGACCTTAAAATCTTCAACATTCTCAGCAAAAGTCTCAATCTGATTTTTTGAAATCAAATCCTGAATGTTAAAAATATCAACTGTTGGTACATTATGGTCGGTTGTTCCAAAGGTCAACTCTGGCCTTCTTAGCCTGCGTCCATTTTCCCTCATTCCTGAAAAGGCCTGAGGACTTGTAACCTCATGGATGAAATGCTGGTCCACATACATAAGCTGAGGTTGACCAATCTCTCCTGTAATCACATGTCTGTCCCATAGTTTATCAAATATTGCCTGTCCCATATCTCTACCTCACAAATTACTAATAATTGCTCTTGTCATCTCTTCTGTCGAAGCTTCTCCGCCCAAGTCTCTTGTAAAAATACCTTGAGCGAAGGTTTTTTCAACTGCTCTTTCAATATCAGCTGCTACGCTCTTAAGACCAAAGGACTCATCAAGCATCATAGCGACCGATAAAATCATACTTACTGGATTTGCAAGTCCCAAACCTGCAATATCTGGTGCACTTCCATGTATCGGCTCATAAAGGCTTGGCCCAGACTCAGAGTGGCTGGCTGAAGGCATAACACCAAGACTTCCTGGAAGGACACTCGCCTCGTCAGATAAGATATCTCCAAAAAGATTTTCCGTTACAATAACATCAAACTTACGCGGATTTGTAATCATCAGCATGGCAAGGCTATCTACCAATTGATGCTCTAATCTTACCTGTGGATAATCAAGGGCTACCTCTGTTGCAACACTCCGCCACAGCTTGCTGGTTGCTAGCACATTTTGCTTGTCAACGCTAGTCACAAGGCCATCACGCTTTTCAGCCATTTCAAAGGCTACCTTCATGATTCTTCTAATTTCATCGGCCGTATATTCATTGACATCACGTGCCTCTTCCTTTTCAAGCTTGTGCTCGCCAAAGTAGATGCCTCCGGTCAGCTCTCTAACTACTGTGAAATTAACGCCCTCAATAATTTCAGCCTTCAGAGGTGATAGTCTTTTAAGTTCCTCAAAAATTTTAACTGGCCTGATATTAGCAAATAAACCAAGCTCCTGTCTGAGCTTTAAAAGTCCCTGTTCTGGCCGAATTTTTGCCTCATTGTATTTGGGGTGGCCGATGGCTGCAAGTAATATCGCATCTGACTCCTTTAGACTATCAAGGGTTTCCTGGGGGAGAGGGTTCCCAGTCTTATCAATGGCTACTCCCCCAAAATCAAGCTCTTCAAGCTGGTAGTCAAAATCACTTTTTTGGGCTGCTACTTGTAAAACCGCAAGGCCTGCGGCCATGATTTCAGGGCCAATTCCATCACCTGCTAAAACTGCTATTTTTTTTGTCATCTTCCTAGGCCCCCTTAACTTTTTCATCCCTTACAAAAGAGCTAGCTCTGATATAGGCTTGGGCACTAGCCTTCAAGACATCATAGTCAATTCCCTTAGATGAGAAATTAACTCCTGTTTTAGGATTTTTCACATGAACCTGAACCTCAGCCTGGGCATCACGTCCACTTGTGATGGCTTCAATTTCATAAGATTCAAGGAACATTTTTTGACCAAAGTACTTGTCAATGGCATTAAAGATGGCTTCAATACTACCTAGACCGTGAGCTTGAACCTGGGCCTTTTCTTGATTTTCCCGGTCAAACAGATGAATCTTAACATCCTGTCTTCCATTTGATTCATAGTTTAGCTCAATGTCTTCAAGAATAATCTCACTGTCAGCTAGACTTTGACCAAGGATTAGGGCTCTTATGTCTTCATCAGTAATTTCTTTTTTCTTGTCAGCAAGCTTTTTAAAGTCTGAAAAATATCCTGTTAGTTCTTCTTCAGTAAAGTCAAATTCAAGTTCCTTAAGTTTTTCCTTAAAGGCATGACGACCTGACAATTTTCCAAGTGGTAGGGAATTAAATTTAATTCCAACAAGTTCTGGAGTGATGATTTCATAAGTTTCAGGATTTTTTAGGACTCCGTCCTGGTGGATACCACTTTCATGGGCAAAGGCATTACCACCAATTACAGCCTTATTCTTAGGAACTGAAAGGCCTGAATAACTTGCGACCATGTCACTAGTAGCCTTGGTCCTGCTTAGGACGATATCACTGGTAGCCTGATAATAGTCTGATCTGATATGAAGGGCTACTGCCACCTCCTCAAGGGCTGCATTTCCTGCCCTCTCGCCAATACCATTGACTGTTCCCTCAACGCGACCTGCCCCGTTCTTAACCGCCGCAAGTGTATTGGCTGTAGCCATTCCAAGGTCATCATGACAATGGGGACTAAAGATGATTTTGCGGTCAGACTTGATATTTTCAATCAAGTATTTAAAAATTTCACCAAATTCTTCTGGCACAGTATAGCCAACGGTATCTGGAATATTAATGTAGGTTGCTCCATTATCAACTGCCGTTTGAACAGCCTTTAGAAGGAAAGCTCTCTCTGTTCTTGTCGCATCCTCTGGAGAGAATTCCACAACATCAAAGAGGGTTCTCGCATAACTTACATGGTGGGCAATACTTTTTATAACCTCATCTTCTGTCATCTTAAGCTTATATTCCATGTGAACAGGACTTGTGGCAATAAAAACATGGACTTGTGGATATTTGGCATCCTTTAGGGCTTCAAAGGCTCGGTCAATATCTCCTTTAACGCAGCGAGCAAGACCTGTAACAGCTGTCTTGGTCATGATTTTTGCGATTTGCGAAACAGCCTCAAAACTATCAGGGCTGGCTGCTGGAAAACCAGCCTCAATAGCTGAAATACCCCATTTTTCAAGTTGCTTGGCTATATTAACCTTTTCTTCAATCGAGAAATTTACCCCTGGTGTCTGCTCTCCGTCCCTAAGACTTGTATCAAGAAATTCAATTTTTTTCATAAAACTCTCCTTAATTTTTTTAAAAGATTTTTTTAAAAGAAAAACGTCCCAAATGATGGGACGTCTTAGTCCCATCTTGACTTACGCCAAACAGGACCCGCACATATTATACTTTGAAAAAAGTACACTGCGAGTCCTCGTTTAATAATAATAAATTGAAATTTGGCTTAGTCATTTGAATTTTCCTCTAAATTTATTTTTTCCAATAATATAATAAATATTTGTTATTGTCAACAATTTTTAGAAAATTATCTTTATTCTTACTTAAGTAATTTAAGGAGGTCACTTGCCCAAATATCCTTTAATAATTCCCTTATTCATGATAAAATATAACGAATAATACTAAATTTAGGAGAACTATTTTGGCTGAAAATATCAAAGAAGAATTAAATGACCAAATGCTTGTCCGCCGTGAAAAGATGGAAGGCTTACGTGAAGCTGGACTTGATCCTTTTGGGCAACGTTTTGACCGCACACATCTATCAGGTGACTTGCACGCTGAGTTTGGTGAGCTTACTAAGGAAGAGCTTAACGAAAAAAATCTTACAGCAACTGTTGCAGGTCGTTTGATGACCAAACGTGGTAAAGGTAAGGTATCATTTGCCCACTTACAAGACCGTAAGGGACAAATTCAAATTTACGTGCGTAAGGATGCTGTTGGAGACGAAGACTATGAAATCTTCAAAAAAGCTGACCTTGGTGACTTCTACGGGGTTACTGGTCAAATCATGAAAACTGACATGGGTGAGCTTTCAATCAAGGCTGAAAAGCTTACTATGCTTTCTAAGTCACTTCGTCCACTTCCTGAGAAGTACCACGGTCTTACTGACGTTGAAACAATCTACCGTAAACGTTACCTAGATCTTATTTCTAATCGTGAAAGCTTCAACCGTTTCACTACTCGTAGCCGTATTATTTCAGAAATCCGTCGCTACATGGACAGCCAAAACTTCCTTGAAGTTGAAACTCCAACCCTTCATAATGAAGCTGGTGGAGCAAGTGCTCGTCCCTTTGAAACCCACCATAATGCCCTTGACATGGACATGGTCCTTCGTATTGCCCTTGAACTCCACCTTAAACGTCTAATCGTTGGTGGTATGGAAAATGTTTACGAAATTGGTCGTGTTTTCCGTAATGAAGGAGTGGACACTACCCACAATCCTGAGTTTACCATGCTTGAAGCTTATTCTGCCTATGCTGACTTTGAGGACATCATGGATCTTACTGAAGGAATATTTAGACACCTTGGAAAAACAGTTATTGACTCAGATATCGTTAACTATCAAGGTCAAGAGATTAACATTGGTAAAGCCTTCAACCGTATCCACATGGTTGAAGCCATCAAAGAGCAAACTGGAGTTGACTTCTTTGCCCCAATGACCCTTGAAGAAGCTACTGAAGTGGCTAAAAAACATCATGTTACTGTTGAAAAACACTTCACAGTTGGCCACATCATCAACGCCTTCTTTGAAGACTTCGTTGAAGAAACTCTTGTTCAACCAACATTTGTTTTTGGTCACCCAGTCGAAATCTCACCACTTGCTAAGAAAAATGCTCGTGACCCACGCTTCACTGACCGTTTTGAGCTCTTCATCACTGGTAAAGAATTCGCTAATGCCTTCACTGAGCTAAATGATCCAATCGACCAACTTGAACGTTTCAAAGCCCAAGCCGCTGCCAAAGAACTTGGTGATGACGAAGCAACTGGAATCGACTACGACTATGTTGAGGCCCTTGAATACGGTATGCCGCCAACAGGTGGACTAGGAATCGGTATCGATCGTCTTGTAATGTTCTTTACAGATGCTGCATCAATCCGTGACGTACTTCTATTCCCAACAATGCGTTAATAAAATCAGACAGACCTTAGGGCCTGTCTTTTTTACACTCAAAAAAAGGTGTGATTTAAAATCACACCTTTTTTTGACTAATTATTGGTATTTGTTCCTGAACCTGTCGGAGTATTTGCCTTGGCATTAGCTGCTTGGGCATCACTTACTATAGAATTTATTGAATCGATACTTGATGCTTTTTTGATTAATTCTTTAAATGCTGATTTTTCAGAAGCAGGTAAATTGTTTAATCCATCAATTACAACTTTAGCTGCTTCCTTGGCACTTGCAAGTTTTGCATCATCATCTTTTTTCTTATATTCGTCATCTTTTGATTTAGCATCACTAACAGCACTTTCAACGTCCTTGGTTGTTGTTGCCTTGTCGACTGAAGAAATAAAGTTATTTTTTTCCACATCACTTAAATTGCTTAGGCCATTTATAGTAGTCTTGGCTGATTCTTTAGCAGTTTCAAGCTCTTTTTTAGCTGCTTCTTCCTGGGCCTTTTTCTCAGCTTCTGCTGCGGCTTGGGCGTCATAGCTATTGTAATGAAGCTCAATCTTAACCTTCTTCGGATTGAAAGGTGTTCCTACATCAATACTTTGGTCGGTAACAGGATTTGAGCTGTCATTTGGATTAATGGTTTTATTTTCAACCAAGCTAATATTGTTTTCTGAAACCCCCATATTCTTAAGGCGTTTTTTAGCCTCAGAAACTGAAAGTCCAACAAGACTACTCATGCTTCCAGTCTTACCACCATTACTTACTTCAAGAGTTATTGGATCACTTGAATTTTTATCAAGGTAACCCCCCTTAGAAGGATTTTGACCGATAATCACGTCCTCATCCTTGTCACTGGTTACGGATGTTTTGATAATCCTTAATTCAGAGATTCCTAGACGAACAAGGTCTGCCACGGCATCTTCGTAAGTAAAGCCTTTTGAAACATAATCAGGCATTTCAATAACTCCCTTGCCTAGGGATACGTAAAGGTCAATCGATGAGCCTTCTTTTTTAGTGGTACCAATAGCTGGGTTGGTCCTTATGACCTGGTCCTTGTCATAGGTATCACTTGGCTCTTCCTTGACATTTCCCACCTTTAGACCCGACTTACTTATAGCTTCCTTGGCCTGGTCAATAGTCATACCACTGACCTGGGGAATCTTAATATCCTTAGGAGTCGTGAAGATAACAAGGGCAATAATCAGAGCTAAAATGGCAGCTGCAACTGAGCCAATAATCCAACCTGTTTTTTTCTTACCCTTAGCCCTTGAATTAGGCTTTGCTTCTTCCTCCTCCTTGATCTTGTTGGTATCAGTACTGACCTTTTTGACCAATTCTTCGGTGTCACTCTTATCAAGAACCATCTTCGGCAGAACCTTGGTCTCATTCTCATCTTCCTTGTCCTTAGTAAAGACTAATTTCTTTTCGTCCTTGCGGTCTAAAGAAGTTGATGTAGCTACATCTTTAAGCATTTCAGAAACATTTTGATAACGGTCTGATAAATCCTTGGCTGTAGCTTTAATGACAACATTTTCTAAGGCTTGGGGTACATTTTTATTGATATTTATGATAGATGGAAGGGGCTTTTGAAAGTGCTGGAGGGCAATGGTAACTGCACTATCACCATCAAAGGGCACATCTCCTGTAAGCATTTCATACAGAATAATACCCATGGCATAGATATCACTTTGGACCGTTGCCTTGGCTCCACGAGCCTGCTCTGGTGACAGGTAGTGGATACTTCCAAACATGCTATTGGTCTGGGTCAGACTTGTCTCAGCAAAGGCCATGGCAATACCAAAGTCTGTTACCTTAGCATCACCACTTTTACTGATTAAAATATTTTGAGGCTTAAGGTCCCGGTGGATAATCCCACGCTCATGAGCAAGTTTCATGGCTGATAGAATTTGGCTGATATAGTGGATGGCCTCATCATTTGATAGAGGAGCGTGTTCCTTAATATATTGCTTGAGGGTTACCCCGTCAATATATTCCATGACGATATACTGCTGGTTATCAACATCGCCAACATCACTAATTCCAACAATATTTGGGTGATTTAATTCAGACATAGCATAAGCTTCCCTTTGAAAGCGGGCAATGGCTATGCTATCATTTTCAAGATTCGACCTTAAGACCTTGATAGCCACAAGTCGATTGTCTAAAAAGGTATCTTCCGCCAGGTAGACATTTGCCATCCCTCCACGGCCGATTTCCTTCATCACTAAATAACGCTCAGCAAATAATTTGCCTACTTGAATCATCTAACAGGCCTCCTTATCAATCTCAAGCAGGATAACAGTTACATTATCATGCCCCCCGTAATTGTTTGCCAGCTCAATTAAATGCTCTGCCTTATCTTCAATGGTTCTAGGACCTTCAACCACCTGAACAATCTCATCTTTTGCTACCATATTGGTCAAACCATCACTGCTTAAAAGAATGTAATCCCCAGCTTCAATGGCTACGATATTAATATCAGGCTCAAGGAAGGTTTGCTGACCAATACTTTTGGTCACAATATTTTTATTGGGGTGATTTTCAGCCTCTTCTTCAGTCAATTCCCCAGCATCCAAAAGTTCTTGAACGAGAGAATGATCGCGTGTCACCTTAATCAAGTGGTTGTCACGAATGATTTGAGTTCTACTGTCCCCTACATGGGCTGATATTAAATCAGAGCCAAGAACAATGACAATTTCAAGGGTTGTTCCCATCCCCCTAAAGTCATCTAGGCGACCAAGGTCTGCAATATTTTGATTTTCAACTGATATCTTTTCAACTAGCCAATCTGAAATCTCATCTCTAGCATGACTACTAGAAAAATTAGTATCCTGCCATAATTTACCTAAATCCTCAACAGCAAGACGGCTGGCCACGTTACCTGCGGCGTGTCCTCCCATCCCATCAGCTAGTATAAAAATCTTCTGTCCTTGCTTATTAGTATAAACGTCAGCAAAATCTTGATTGGTAACACGCTTAATGCCAACATCCGTAAGTACTGTAAATTTCATTAGTTTTCCTTTCAGACTTAGATGATTTATTTTTTTCTAAATTTCGCAATAAAGAAACCATCTGTATGATAAAGTTCTGGTGTAAGCAAAATACACCCGTCCTTAACAATATTAGTATTGTCACTATCGATTAACACCTGTTCAAAGTCCTGATTTTCCTGTAAGAATCTATCCACCACCTGGAAGTTCTCCTCATCGAAAATAGTACATGTACTGTAGACCATTATACCATTCTTTTTAAGGGTTTTTCCAACATTTGACAAAATGGCCACTTGGATCTCCTGAAGGCTTGTGAAGTCTTCAAGCTCCTTGCGATACTTAATATCAGGCTTTCTTCTGATAAGACCTATCCCACTACAAGGAGCGTCAACCAAGGCCTTATCAAAGACCTCAGAACCAAATTCTTCAAAGGCCTTGCTGGCATCAAGCTTTTGAGTGGTAATCTTATCAGTTAGACCCAGACGCTCAGCATTATCATTGATTAATTTAAGCTTGTGGTCGTAAAGGTCAAGGGCTGTAATATGACCGTCTTTTAGGTACTCAGCCATGTGGACAGTCTTGCCTCCTGGGGCTGCACAGGCATCAAGAATTTTTTCACCGCCTTCAATTTCAAGGGTTGGTGCAACCAATTGGCTGGATTCATCCTGAATGGTAATTTTACCCTCTTTAAAGTCCTTACTGGCCGCAAGATTTCCACCCTTAGCCAAAAGGGCAGTTGCTGCAAGCTTACTTTTTTCAAGCTCAAAAAACTTAGATAAACTGTCAAATTCTCGGTTAAAATCAACCTTGGCTAGGTTAACTCGCAGGCTATTTTTACTTGGAGTATTCAGGCTTTCTAAGATATTTTGGGTACGCTCTTGGCCAAATTGCTCTTGAAGTTTTTTAATTAGAAAGACTGGTAGGCTATACTCAATTGACAAACGGTCAGCTTCCTTCTTGATATCTGAAAATTGAGCTCGCGGTGTACGCAGGAAGTTCCTTAAGACCCCATTTACAAAACCAGATAAACGCTTATCTCCTTGACCTTTGGCAAGTTTTACAGCCTCATCAACTGCTGCCGAATCAGGAATTTTGTCCATATAAACAATCTGATAAAGGGAAAGAAGGAGCAGATTTTTGACCCATTTTTTGGTTCGCTTAATAAAGGGCTTCAGGTACCACTCAAGTGTTAGCTTGTGGCTAATAGTCCCGTAAACTAAGTTGGTCACAAGAGCCTTATCAAGGACTGACAACTGGGAATTTTTAAGGGCCTCGTTTAAGGCAATATTAGCATAAGCCTCCTCATTAAAAACCTGATTTAAAACGCGAAGGGCTAACTCCCTTGGATTATTATTCTTGGCCAAAGTAATCTCCCTCCTTGATTTCTCGTCCTACCCCGTTTAAGAAGTCATTAACCTGCATCTTAGGTTTTCCTGCCGGTTGAACAGTAATCAACTCAAGGGCTCCCTCACCCGTTCCAACAAGAAGAGAATTCTTGGTGCGGCTTAAAACTTCACCAGGTTTGCCTGATCCTTCGACAGCTTTTGCTTCATAAATCTTAAAGCGATTGCCATTTAAGAAGGTATGGGCCACAGGCCATGGATACATACCGCGGACTTGATTGAAGATGGCACGAGCTGACTTGTTCCAGTCAATTTTTTCTTCCTCTGGTGTAATATTTGGACTGTAACTTACGAGCTCCTCATCTTGGGGACGTGGCTGAATACTTCCGTCCAGGTAACCAGGAAGGGTTTCAAGAAGAAGGTCACGACCGGCAAGGCTCAGTTTGTCAAACATAGTCCCAACATTATCAGCATCTGTGATTGCTAGCTCAACCTGACTGATAATATCTCCAGCATCCATCTTTTTAACCATCTCCATAATGGTCACACCAGTTTTTGCGTCTCCGTTGATGATCGAATAATGGACCGGTGCACCTCCTCGGTACTTAGGTAGAAGGCTTGCATGAACATTTACAGCTTTTCCTACACCCTTTAAAAGTTTGTCAGGTAAAAACTGACCAAAGGCCGCTGTCACAATAAGGTCTGCACCCATGGCTAGAAGTTCGTCCATCTCAGGACTACCCGATATTTTTTCGGGTTGAAGAACCTTGAGTCCATGCCTTAGGGCAGCTTCCTTAACTGGAGTCATCTTGATTTCTTTTTTACGACCAACAGCTCGGTCAGGCTGGGTTACGACTGCTAAAAGTTCATAGCGGTCATCAGCAATTAAGCCTTCAAGAACTGGAACTGAAAATCCAGGGGTTCCCATAAATATTATTTTTGTCAATGTCTATCTCCTATATAAAATTCTGTGGTTCACTATCGATAATAATCCTTAAATCCTTGTTGCTCCTGTCTTGAGTCATTTCAAGAACTTGATTCAAAGCTTCACTTAAGTGGTCCTCAAAACGATATTTAATTAAAATTTGGTAGTGGTAGAGGTTATGGGTACGAGCTATGGGCTTTGGTGTCGGCCCCAAAATTATCGCCTGCTGGGATAAATTTTTAGATAAATGGCTCATAATCTCATAACTTTTTTTAATAGCTTCATCTTCCTTCTTATGGCTAACAATTATCTGACTTGTATAAAAATAAGGCGGATAACCAAGACTTCTTCGATACTCCATTTCCTTTTGATAAAAGCCTTCGTAATCATGCTCCTTGGCAAGCTTTATTACATAGTGATCTGGGTTAAAGGTCTGGATGATGACCTCACCTTCCTTGTCAGCTCGCCCAGCACGACCTGCCACCTGGGTCAGAAGCTGGAAGGTTTTTTCGCTACTTCTAAAATCAGGTAGATTTAGGGCTGTGTCTGCATTGATGACCCCAACCAGGGTAACATTTGGAAAATCTAAACCCTTTGCTATCATCTGGGTGCCAAGAAGGATATCGGCCTCTTGATTCTCAAATTGATCTAAAATTCTTTCATGGGCCCCTTTTTTCCTGGTGGTATCAACGTCCATTCTAAGAATTTTAGCTTGGAGGAATAATTCCTTAAGCTCTTCTTCGATTTTTTGGGTTCCAGAACCATAATACCTAAAGTTTTTACTCCGACAACTTGGGCAAAAACGAGGTATGGCTTCTTTGAACCCACAATAATGACAGTCTAAGGTTTTTGTATCCATATGTAAAGTTAAACTTATGTCACAATTTTTACATTCTTCGACATATCCGCAATCGCGGCACATGATAAAACTTGAATATCCCCTGCGGTTAAGCATTAAAACAACCTGCTCCTTACGTTCAAGCTTTTCCCTGATTTTAGCAAGGAGAGGAGGGGTGAAATTAGCTGATTCCTGGCTCATATTTTCCCTGAAATCAACTATCTCAACCTTAGGAATCCGAGCCTTGGGATTAGCCCGCCTTGGAAGTTCAATAAATTCATAAACTCCCTTAGAGGCACGAGCCCTTGATTCAAGACTTGGAGTTGCACTGCCCAAAATAAGTTTTGCTCCGTGCCAATTACTCCTAAAAAGAGCTATATCCCTTGCGTGATACCTGGGACTTGAATCCTGCTTGTAGCTAGCCTCATGCTCCTCATCTATTATTATAACCCCAATATCCTTAAGGGGAGCAAAAATGGCACTGCGAGCTCCTACAACGACCCGGGCCTTACCTTCTTCAATTCTCCGCCATTCATCATACTTTTCCCCATCAGACAAACGACTGTGCATGATGGCCACCTGGTCACCAAATCTTGCAATAAAGCGGTTGGTAATTTGCGGGGTCAAAGAAATTTCAGGTACCAGCATAATGGCGGTCTTCCCGTCCTCTAAAACCTTGGCAATCACCTGCAAGTAAAGCTCTGTCTTACCACTTCCCGTCACTCCTTCCAGTAAGAAAGGATTGGGATTTTCACTTGCCGTAATCAGGTCATAGGCCTGTTTTTGATCATCATTTAAAGTTAAAGCTTGGTCTCTTTTAATTTTATCAAATAGCTTTCTAGTTCTTCTGACCTCAACTTTTTCTAATTTAAGAAATTTTTGCTCAATGAAAAAATTAATAACTGGTCTTGAGAAATGCTTGCCTAGCTCCTTTAGGGATATTTTATGGGGATTTTTTAAGAGGTAATCCTTAAGCTCCTGCTTTTTTTTAGCCCTGGCTGAAAGCTCA
The DNA here is from genome assembly GCA_029391995.1 of Streptococcaceae bacterium ESL0729. Taxonomy (NCBI): domain Bacteria; kingdom Bacillati; phylum Bacillota; class Bacilli; order Lactobacillales; family Streptococcaceae; species Streptococcaceae bacterium ESL0729. The sequence continues at coordinate 393,882 of CP113924.1, read as the reverse complement.
TAATTTGCTAACTTGTCTATATTTTCAGGGTAAAGAAAGCTTTCATAGCTGATATTTTCACGGCTTTTGGCCTCATATTCAAATTTTACTTTACCATCTTTTTTGAGCCTTAAAATCTGTACCTGCTCAGCCTCTGATAAGCTTGAAAATTTAGCCCTTTGTCCCAGCTTAAAAAGCAAGCTTTCATTTTGGTTGACTGAAATTTCTTCTATAGGGATAACATACTTGTCATAGTTTGAATTAAGCAAATTTGGCAGCATGGCCTTAAGACAGGTAATCTTATAGGAAAAAACCCTCTTTCTCATATCATCAGCCATGGCCAGCTGTTCCTCATTAAGGACTGGTTCAAAGTCTAGGAGTTCCTTAATTTTTTTGAGGCCTTCTTGTGGATTTGAATCATCAACTACTTCCACAACAATTGCTTGAACCAGGCGGTCTGCCTTACCAAAAGGGACATGAACCCGCATTCCCTCCTCAAGCAAGTCTTCTAACCCACTGGGAATCTGGTAGGAGAAGGGATGATCCGTCTGCATAAGCGGGATATCAACAATTACTTTAGCTAGCTTCATTAAAATAAAATCCTTCCTAAAACAAAAGTAGAGACTGGGAATCCCCCAATCTCCATTCCACATACTAGAACTTATTTACCTTTATTAGCTTCAACTTCTTGCTCTTGTGCAATACGTTCCTTGATTTGTCTTTCTTCTTCTTGCAAGCGGGCTACCTCAGCTTCAGCTGCAAGCCTGCGTGCTTCTCTTTTACCCTCTGGATCTGGGTGAATTGTTACAGTTCCTGCTTCAATTTCTTCTAAGGCTTTAAGGGTAGGCTTAACTGACTTAAAGTCGGTTGTAGCCTGAGCTCCTTCATTTAATTCATGGGCACGTTTACTCTCAAGAATCACTAGTGAGTATTTTGAATCAACCTTGTCTAGTAGTTTGTCGATAGATGGTTTTAACATCATAATATTATTTCTCCTTTAGTCCTAATCAATCATAGCGCGGTATTTTCCAATCACGCGGTCCACACGGAAGTGTTCAGCTTCAACAATCTTTTTAACCCTTAGGGCAGCCTTGCTGACCTCGTCATTAACGACCGCATAATCATATTCACTCATAAGAAGAATCTCCTCACGGGCCTTCTCCATTCGTTTGTCGATAACATCAATACTATCAGTACCACGACCAACAATTCGTTCGCGAAGTTCATCAAGATCTGGTGGTGTTAAGAAAATGAAAACTCCATCTGGCACCTTCTCCTTAACCTGTAAGGCTCCTTGAACCTCAATCTCTAAAAAGACATCCTTACCGCTATCAAGCGTCTCATTAACATAAGTTAATGGAGTACCGTAGTAGTTGCCTACATATTCAGCATACTCAAGCATTTGTCCATTCTTAATCATCTCTTCAAATTCTTCACGAGTTCTAAAGAAATAATCCACACCATCAACCTCACCTGGACGTTTAGGACGGGTGGTCATTGAAACTGAATAGTCAAAATCATGTCCCTTACCATCAAAAATTTCCTTGCGTACAGTTCCCTTACCAACTCCTGAAGGGCCTGAAAATACAATTAATAAACCACGCTCTTGCATGCCTTCTCCTTAAAAATATTAATCTTCTTTATTGAATTTTTTAATAAGCTCAAATAAGATATCTCATTATAGCATGTTCCTTCCCCTAAAAACTAAAAATGTAATTTAAACGTAATATTTCATCCAAAAGAAAAAGAGTAAAGCAAGTTTACTCTTTCTTTTTAAAAATTATTTTTTCTTACGAAGTGCTCCAAACATAACACCACCGATAACTGCACCAATTGCAATGTATACTAGGTAAAGAAGTGGGTTGCTTGTTAGGGCAAGTACGAAGATTCCTCCGTGAGGAGCCATAAGTTTGATGTGTGAGAATCCTACTAGGGCACCTGTGATTGCTGAACCTACAACGAATGATGGGATAGCACGAGCTGGGTCAGCTGCTCCAAATGGAATAGCTCCCTCTGTGATGAATGAAAGACCTGTTACAATGTTTGTAACACCTGCTTGACGTTCATCTTTAGTGAATTTATCTTTGAAGATCATAGTTGCTACGAATACTGCAAGAGGTGGAACCATACCACCAGCCATAGTAGCAGCCATTACTTCACTACCACCTGTTGCAACTGTTGCTGCAAGTGTACCTGTCGCAAAGACGTAAGCTGCCTTATTAACTGGTCCACCCATATCAACTGACATCATTCCACCAACTAAAGCTCCCATAAGGACTGCTGATGTTCCGCTCATGTTAGTTAGGAAGTCATTAAGACCTGTGTTGATAGCACTCATTGGTACATTGATTAGAAGCATTGCAAATCCTGTGATAATTACACCAAGAACTGGGTAAAGTAGGATTGCTTTGATACCATCAAGGGCACGTGGAAGAACGACTAGAGCTTTCTTAAGTAAGATGATTACTCCACCGGCTACGAAACCACCAACCAAGGCTCCTAGGAATCCTGAAGGTGTACCTAGGGCAATGCTTGCATCCTTAGCAAATGGAACATGTCCCCAAGCAAGTCCAGATTGAGCAACGTATCCAGCTACGAAACCAGCAACCATACCTGGTTTTTCAGCGATTGAGTAAGCAATATATCCAGCTAGAACTGGTAGCATGAAGTCAAAGGCTGCTCCACCGATGTGTTTAAAGAGACTAGCAAGCTCATTGTAGGTACCAAGGTTTGATAATTGATCCTTTGGCACACCCATAGCATTATCAATCAAGAAGGCAATGGCAATGGCAATTCCTCCACCGATTACGAATGGAAGCATTGATGAAACCCCACTCATTAGGTGTTTGTAGAATTTCTTACCAAGACCTACATCATCGCCAGATTCATCAGATGAACCACTTCCTTCAGCTGCATGGTAGACTGGAAGTTTACCACTAGCTGCTTCTTCAATTAGGTTTTCAGAATTAGTAATACCATCTTTAACTGGGCGGTTGATTAAAGGTTTACCATCAAAACGTCCCATGTCAACAGCCTTGTCAGCTGCAATGATTACACCATCAGCACGCTTAATGTCCTCAGCAGTAAGTTTGTTACCAACACCACCGGCTCCGTTAGTTTCAACCTTGATTCCAACACCCATTTCAGCTGCTTTTTTCTTAAGAGCTTCTTCGGCCATGTAAGTGTGGGCGATACCTGTTGTACATGCTGTAACAGCTACAACAAATTTTCCAGTTGATGGAGTTTTATCTTCTTTTGACTCTTGAGCTGCTTCGGCCTTAACTTCTTCACCTTCTTGTTTGAAAAGAGCAATTACTTGGTCAGGTGTAGTAGTCTTACGAAGTTTATCAATAAATCCTGCTTGCATAAGGTACTTAGAAAGGCTTGCAAGAGCTGCTAAGTGAGTATCATTTGCTCCAGCAGGTGCTGCAATCATAAAGAACACATATGTAGGTTGTCCATCAAGGGCTTCATAGTCAACACCCTTATTTGATTTAGCAAAAAGGATAGTTGCTTCTTTTACTGCTTCATTCTTGGCATGAGGCATTGCTACTCCGTCACCAAGACCTGTTGAAGTTTGAGCTTCACGGTTTAGGATACCTTGCTTGAAGACTTCCTTATCTGTGATGCGGCCTGTTTGGTAAAGTTTGTCAACCATTTCATCAATTGCCCCAAGCTTATCTGTAGCTTGAAGGTCCATGATCATGGCATTTTTTACAAGTAAGTCTGTAATTTCCATAATTTTTCTCCTATAGTTTTGTAATTTCTACTTTTTTCAGTGTTTCCTCAATAAAGTCGGCTGTAGCCAGGTCATCTGAGAAAGCTGTAGCCGTTCCACATGCCACTCCAAGGGCAAAGGCTTCAACTGCATTTTGGCTTTCTTCATACTTACCAGTAAATCCTGCAACCATTGAATCTCCAGCACCAACTGAATTTTTAACCACTCCCTTGATTGGTTTTGCAAAATAGCTACCTTCCTTATTTACAAGAAGGGCTCCATCTCCAGCCATTGAAATGATTACATTTTGGGCACCCATTTCAAGAACCTTTTGAGCGTAAGGGATGATTTCCTCAGTTGACTCAAACTTAACATCAAAGATGGCTCCAAGTTCATGATTGTTTGGTTTAACAAGAAGGGGCTTGTGCTCTAAAGCATCTAAAAGGGTTTGTCCTTCAAAGTCACAAACAACCTCTGCTCCTGATTCTTTGGCAGTTGAAATTAATTTTTTATAAACTTCATTACCTAAAGAGGCTGGAGCACTTCCTGCAAAAACAACCGTATCCTGGTCTGTTAATTTTGCTAAACCACCAAGTAATTCATCAAGCTGCTCAGAGGTAATTGCTGGACCTTGCCCATTAATTTCCGTTTCCTGGTCAGCCTTAATCTTTACATTGATACGGGTATCTTGATCAACAGCAACGAAGGCCGTGTTGATTTTTTCTTCCAAGAGAGTCTTTTCAATGAACTCCCCTGTAAATCCTCCTAGAAAACCCAATGCTGTTGAATTTTTTGAAAGCCTTGCTAAAACTCGACTGACATTAATTCCCTTTCCACCAGCATATTTGTCATCACTATCCATTCGATTGACTTCTCCCACCACAACTTGTGGTAAGCGAACAATATAATCGATAGAAGGATTTAAAGTTACTGTGTAAATCATCTTAATCTCCTAGCTATTAGTTAATATTATTACCTCTGATACTTTAGCAAAGTTTATCAAATTCAACTTGTTAAACTTGCTCCTATCAGCTAGTACGTAAGTTTCTTGTGCCCTTTTAAGGGCTGCCTGCTTAATATTTGCCTCTTCCATGTCGGGAGTACTTATGTACTCATCACCGATGGCATTAGCCCCCAAGAAGGCCTTGGTAAAATTAAACTGCTCCATTTGCTGGACGGCATCTGACCCAATAACTGCGTCAGTTAAATTTTTAATAAATCCACCTAGAATGTAAATGGTTATATGATCTTTGATCAATTTTGAAGCGTGGGTAACACTGTTGGTTACAATCGTTAGACTACCATTGAACCTTTGCAGACCTTCAATCATCATACCAGTCGTACTACCAGCATCCAAAAAAATGACGTCGCCATCGCTTAGATGGGTCAGTGCCATATCAGCAATCATTTCCTTTTTTTGAACGTTTTTGACCGTTTTTTCACTAATACTGGCTTCACCAGATAAACTTTTAATCGGCTCAGCTCCACCATGAACGCGGACAAGTTTGCCCTGCCGCTCAAGGCCAGTCAAATCCCGCCTCAAGGTTGAAACGGAGGCACCAGTAAGGCCACACAAATATTCAATGGTTACGCTTCCCCTAGAACTTAATTCTGATAGGATTACTTTTTTTCGATCATTGGCAAGCATATTTTCTCCTTATGGAAACCGTTTCCATCTCAATTATACACCATAATCGCTCAAAGTCAATCAAAAAAAATCATAATCTTTCATTTCTTATTAGTCAGGTTTTTTATCATCAATATAGGTCTGGGCCAGCTGACTAATTTTTCTTAGTCTATGATTTACCCCACTTTTCCCCAAGGGAGGTGACATAATCTCTCCAAGCTCCTTGATGGTAAGATCTGGATGCTTGAGCCTGATTCTTGCAACTTCTGACAAATTGTCAGGAAGCTGATCAAGTCCTAGTTTTTCATCGAGTAATTCAATCTTTTCAATCATGTCATAGGAAGCATTGACAGTCTTCCCTAGATTTGCCGTCTCAAAATTAGCCCGCCTGTTGGCCTGATTTCTCATCTCCTTAATAATTTTAGCATTTTCATACCTAAGTCTTGCACTAATGGCTCCAATCATGGTTAAAAAATCCATAATCTGCTCAGAACTCGTCAGATAGACAATATAGCGATTCTTCCTCTCATGAAGCCTTGCATTAAAGCCAAGATTTTCAAGAACCTCCTTTAAATCCTCAGCATGCTCCTGGTAAACAGAGCTTAGTTCCAAGTGATATTTACCACTTTCTGGATCACTGATATTACCATTTGACAAAAAGACGCCCCTTAAATAAAGGATACTTTTCTTGTCGTCATATTTAATTGACCCTGGAATTCCATTGTCCAGTAAAAGTCCATCTGCTAAATCAAGGTCATCTAGGAGGGAATTTACATTTTTATCAATATAGACGGTGTAAATCCGGTTTTTAGATAGGGTTGTCTTCTGCTGGGTTTTAATCTCTGATTTAATTTGATAGAGTTTCATGAAAAGATTGTAGGTATAGCGGGCAGTTGTGGCATTCTCTGTGCTGATTGAAAGGGTAAGCTCCCTTGCCAAACCAAGGGAGCCATTCATCCTAATCAAAGCCATCAAAACAACTGGGCTATTGTCCAAGGAAGTTAATTCCTTTTTTACTTCCGTTGAAAAACTCATGGCAAGACCCTTTCACTAATCTTTAGGATTTCTTTGGCTACACCGTCCCCATCATGGAAGGCTCCACCCCGTTCAAGCTTTAGGAAGTTGGCAGAAATAATCCTTTTTACCTCCTGACTCAAACCTTTAAAATCATGGTCAACCTGGACCAGATACTCATCAAACTTATGAGTATTCATGTACTCCTTTGGAACTTCTTCAATATTGACCAGAACTGTATCAATAAATTTTTGACCCAGGTGCTTATGAAGGACCCTAACGTGTTCAGCGTCTGTAAAGTGCTCAGTCTCCCCCCTTTGGGTCATGATATTACATACGTAGACGATTTGAGCAGGGGTATCAAGAAGGGCCTGACCAATTTCATCAATTACCATGTTGGGTAAAATGCTCGTAAAGAGACTACCAGGCCCTACAACAATGGTATCTGCTTCCATGATGGCCTTGACCACCTTGCGGCTGGCATGAGCTTTTTTCCCGTCGAAAGTATTGGTCACATAAACATGGTCAATTTGTCCCTTATAGTCCGCAATCTTACTTTCACCCACTACCTCATGGCCGTCTTCAAAGACCGCATGAAGGGTTAAACCTTGCTCGCTAGAAGGGAAGACATTGCCATCAATATGAAGGAATTTGGCAAGAATTTGAACAGCATTGTAGGTCGAACTTTGCATCTCACTAATTCCAGCAATAATTAAATTCCCCAGGGGATGACCCGCAAGGGGACCATCTGATTCATTAAAGCGGTACTGAAATACCCGTTCATAGAACTTTGGCATATCACTCATGGCAACCAAGACATTTCGCAAGTCCCCAGGTGGTGCCATGCCAATCGAGTTGATAATCTCGCCACTGCTGCCTCCGTCATCAGCCACAGTCACAATGGCTGTTAGGTCAACATTTTCATTTCTTAAGCTGCGTAAAAGAACTGGAATCCCAGTCCCTCCACCAATTATTACAATCTTCTTCTTTCTCATGATCTATTAACTGTCTCTTTTCTCTTGGCCATATCCCTGTGAACTTCATTCACCTTCCAGCCCTCATTTTTCAGGCTGCTGGCAAGTCTTCTGGCAAAGGATACTGACCGATGTTGACCACCTGTACAACCAATGGCAATGGTAAGGACTGACTTTCCTTCCTTTTCATAGCCTGGGATAATCGGTAAAAGCAGGTTTTCAAGATTTTTGAAAAAATCGTCTGATTCAGGAGCCGACATGACATAGTTATAGACCTCATCATCCATTCCTGTCTTATTACGAAGATCAGGAACATAGTGGGGATTGGGCAGGAAGCGGACATCAAAGACCAGGTCTGCATCAAGAGGCAGGCCGTATTTAAAGCCAAAGCTCATAACCTCAATCCTAAAAGGTTGCACTGTATCATCTGAAAAATCAGCAAGAATCTGACTACGTAAGTTTCTTGGTGACATCTTGCTTGTATCAAAAACATTTTGAGCAAATGATTTAAGGGGAGCTAAAAGTTCACGCTCCTTTAAAATACCATCCAAAACCCTGCCCTCACTGGCAAGGGGATGACTCCTTCTAGTCTCCTTATAACGGGCCACAAGCTCAGTGTCACTAGCATCTAAAAATAAAATTCTAAAATTAACAGAAGGCAAGTCACTTAAATCATTGATAACTTCCTGGAGCTCATCAAAGAAGCTTCTTGATCTCATATCAACGACCATGGCAAGCTTACTAATATTTGCTTCCTTGTCAGTCGCAAGTAAACCAATAAATTTTTCAATGAGATTTGGGGGCATGTTGTCAATTGTAAAATATCCCATATCTTCAAAGGACTGGATGGCAACTGTCTTACCCGCCCCACTCATTCCTGTTACGATAACTAAATCAAGCATCTTTATCCTCCTTTTTCCTACTAGTAAATCATAAGGGTTCCATATTGCCTTTAATTATAACAAAAAAAGACGATAAAAACCGTCTTCTTGCTATACTAAATTGGTTAGTACTCCGTTTATGAATTTAGCCGCCTTTTCATCATTGAAATCTTTTGCAAGCTCAATTGCTTCGTTAACTGCAACAACATTTGGTGTTTCAGCATATAAGATTTCGTAAGCTCCAAGACGTAAAATCACACGTTCAATATTTGTAAGCCTCTCAAATGTCCAAGGACTCTTGATAAACTCAGCTATCTTCTCATCTAGCGTGTGTTTGTTTATCTGCACCCCGCGGACTAAAGTTTCCAAGTATCTTGGAGTGCTCTCTGGAAATTCATCGTATGACATGACAAAATCCATCACATCACTAACTGACGCTTCTTCTTGCAGTTCTAGAGAATAAAGAGCTTGTACAGCACTCATACGAATCTCATGCTGACTCATCTTTTTATTCGCCATCTAGAAAATCTCCTCCATCAAATAAATCTGTACGTTTTGGTTTTGGAGTCTTCTCAGGTACAATTCCTGAAACATGGATATTGATATCGTTGATTTCAATACCTGTCATATTATAAACGACTTCTTTAACCTCTTCTTGCATCTTCATGGCAACATTTGGCACATTCACGCCATAAATCATGAATGCATAAATATCAACATCAACCACACCTTCTTCGTCCTGGCTAATATAGACACCACGTCCTTCAGCCTTCTTCCCTAAAATATCAGAAAAGCTCTTATTTCTTAGAGAGTAAAGTCCTTCGATGTGTGAAGCTGTGATATTTACAATTGTTTCAATGACCCTAGGTGAAATAACCACTGTTCCTAGGTTTTCAACATGTATATCCTTCATATTAATCCCTTCTTAGGCCTAAAAACTTAAGCTAAATTAGTTAGCACGTTTTAGGTAGGCACCAGTTTGAGTATTGATTTCTAGTTTTTCACCAGCTTCAATGAAGTCAGGAACGTTTACTACAAGTCCTGTTTCCATAGTTGCCGGTTTACCTGATCCAGTAACTGTTGCTCCCTTGATTGAAGGTTGAGTTTCAGCAACTGTAAGAACTACTGTTGTTGGCAGTGTAAGACCGATAACTTCTGTACCAAAGAATTGAATTTTGATTTCTTCATTTTCAAGAACATATTTAAGTTCTTCAGCAACTTGAGCGACTGGAATTTCATATTGGTCGAAAGTTTCAACGTCCATGAAGAAGGCTGTGTCATCCATTTGGTAAAGGTATTGAGCTGGGCGAGTTTCGATGATTGCTTGCTCAAATTTTTCCTCTGGGCGGAATGATGTTTCAGTTGTTGCACCAGTACGGACATCACGAAGTTTCATACGCATGATTGTGTTTCCTTTACCTGGTTTGTGGTGACTTGCTTCAATAACACGCAGAAGTTTACCATCTGATTCAAAGGTCATTCCTGCTTTTAATTCATTTGCTGCTACCATTTTATTAAAAATCTCCTAATCTAAATTTCTTTCATATTTTAACATATTTATGGGCTTTTAGCACCCCTTTTATCAAAGAGGATTTAAAGCATATCAACTAAAGAATTATTAAATCCTTGCTAGCAAGCGTTAAAAGTTCACAACCTTCTTCTGTAACCAGTAAATCATCTTCAATTCGAACGCCACCGTAGTTATCGATATAAATCCCAGGCTCATCAGTAATAGTCATCCCAGCCTTAATAAGACCTTTTGAATTTTTACCAAAGAAGGGGTCCTCATGAATATCAAGACCAATCCCGTGGCCGATTCCGTGGGTAAAATTGTCCCCATAACCTGCCCCTTCGATAACTTTTCTAGCAATTAAATCATAGTCAGAGTAAGCTAGACCAGCACGGGTTTCAGAAATCAAGGTGTTATTACTGTCAAGGACTGTATTATAGATTTCAATCATCTTGTCACTTGGCTGACCTAGGAAGATGGTTCTAGTCATATCACTGACATAGTGCTTGTAGTAGCAGCCAAAATCAAGAGTTATGGTGTCACCTGCCTCAATGATTTTATTAGATGCAACCCCGTGAGGCATACTTGATCTAGCACCACTGGCCACAATTGTCTCAAAACTTACAGATGAAGCCCCAAATTCCCTCATTTTAAAATCAAGAAAGTTTGCTAGATCAAGCTCACTAAGGCCAGGTTTAAGATAGTTTAGAAGTTCATCAAAGGCTCTATCAGAAATTGAGCAGGCCGTGCGGATGGTTTCAATCTCACTTGCATCCTTAATAATCCTAAGCTCTTCAATCAGATTCTTAGATGGGGTAAGGTTTATAGTCCTAAGTTCCTCTTTCATGGCTAGAAACTGACCATAAGAAATTTGACTTTCAAATTGTAGATCCTTTATCCCTTCTGAAACAAGAATATCAGAAATCTGCTTCAAGGGGGTGCGGCTCTCAATAATCTCAAAATCCTTAACAAGATTTTTTGCTATCAAAGTATATCTAGCATCAGTAAAGAAATACTGATTTTTTTCTGTCACAAGGATTGTTGCTTCAGTCCCTGAAAAATTAGCAAGGTAGTAAATATTTTTTAAATTGTTAACCACCAGGGCAGAAACCCCTTGCTTCTTCATCAAATTTCTTAATCGATCAATTCTTTTCACGAAAACCTCCCTTATTTGTCTTGTGTTAAATCTTCTGGAACATTGGTCGTCCTAGCTTTTTCTTCCTCAATGTCAGCCTCAATACCTTCTTCTGTTGGGATGTTTGTTGTTCCTCGGTCAATATAATTTTTGGGTTCTGAATCATCCCCAATATTGGTTGTTCCGTGGACTAAATCGTCCTTAGAATCAAGGTCTGCTGGAACATTGGTAGTCCCTTTTTCCTGTAATTTTTCAATTAATTCTTCTTTTGCTTCTTCTTTTTTATTTTGGCTCATTTTCTAATTTTCCTTTCAAGTATTTTCCTGTATAACTCTCTTCACAGGCGGCAATTTCTTCAGGCCTTCCAGCACATAGGAGATTTCCTCCCCTAGCACCACCTTCAGGACCCAAATCGATAACATAGTCTGCTGTCTTTATGACATCAAGATTATGCTCGATAACAATAATGGTATTACCTGCATCAGCCAGGCGGTCTAAAACTTTTAAGAGATGATAGATATCCTCAGTATGAAGACCTGTTGTTGGCTCATCAAGAATATAGATATTTTTACCAGTCGAACGCTTTTGGAGCTCACTGGCAAGCTTCATCCTTTGTGCCTCCCCACCTGATAAGGTAGTAGCTGGTTGCCCCAAGGTAACATAGCCAAGACCCACATCAACGATTGTTTGAAGCTTTCGTTCAATCTTTGGAATGTGACGGAAGAATTCAAGGGCATCTGACACACGCATGTCAAGAATTTCAGAAATATTCTTGTCCTTATAGTGAACCTCAAGGGTTTCGCTATTATACCTTCTGCCCCTACAAACCTCACAGGCCACATAGACATCAGGCAAGAAGTGCATCTCAATTTTTATAATTCCATCACCCTTACAGTTTTCACAGCGTCCACCTTTGACATTAAAGGAGAAACGACCCTTTTTATAACCACGAATTTTAGCTTCATTGGTTTGGGCAAATAAGTCTCTTATGTCATCAAAAACGCTAGTATAAGTAGCAGGATTTGACCTGGGAGTTCTACCGATGGGACTTTGGTCGATATCAATTAATTTTTCAAGGCCCTCATAACCTGAGACTGACTTGTGCTTGCCTGGTTTAGCAGAATTTTTATTTATCTTTTGGGCTAAAGCCTTCTTAAGAATTTGATTGACCAAGGTTGACTTCCCTGAACCAGATACCCCGGTTACAGCGGTCATAATACCCAAAGGAAAATCTACATCAATATCCCTAAGGTTATTTTCAGAAGCTCCCCTGACCTCTATAACCCGGTCCTTGTCATAAGAACGACGTTTTTCTGGTAGGGGAATTTTCTTTTTACCTGATAGATACTGGCCAGTTATGGACTTCCGACTACGGGCCACCTGCTTTGGTGTCCCACTGGCAATAATCTCCCCACCAAGGCTTCCAGCTCCAGGCCCCACATCAATCAAATAGTCAGCCGCCATCATGGTATCCTCATCATGCTCCACAACAATTAGAGTATTACCCAAATCTCGCATTTTCTTAAGACTTGCAATCAGGCGGTCATTATCCCTTTGGTGAAGACCAATTGATGGTTCATCTAAAACATAAAGAACTCCACTTAGGTTAGATCCAATCTGGGTGGCAAGACGAATCCTTTGACTCTCCCCACCTGACAAGGTCGCAGAAGCCCTGGCTAGGGTTAGATAATCAAGACCTACATTATTTAAGAAGCTTAAACGGTCACCTATTTCTTTTACGATTGGGCCTGCTATCTTCTCCCGATTTTCATTTAAAACAAGGTTATTGATGAAATCTAGGTGTTCTCCGATTGAAAGCTTGGATACCTCACCTATATTCTTCCCATCAATCTCTACAGATAGGGCCTGGAGATTTAATCTTAAACCATGACAGCTGGCACAGGTAAGCTCAGTCATGTAGCCCTTCATCTGCTCCCTGGTAAAATCACTATTTGTCTCATGGTAACGTCTTTCGATGTTATTGATTATGCCCTCAAAGGGAATATCAATATCACGAACACCATTGAATTCATTTTTGTAGTGGAAATGGAAGATTTTGCCCTCTGACCCGTAAAGAATTAATCTTCTTTGCTCCTCACTCAAGGCCTCAAAGGGAAGGTCCATGTCAATTTCAAAGGTAGCCATGGCCTGCTCAAGCATTTGCGGATAATAGTTTGATGAAATTGGATTCCAAGGAAGAAGGGCTCCATCCCTCAAGCTTTTGCTTGGATCTGGAACCACCAAATCAATGTCCACTTCAAGCTTTATCCCCAGACCATCGCAGTCAGGACAAGATCCAAAGGGTGCATTGAAAGAGAATAATCGCGGTTCAAGTTCTGGCACTGTAAAGCCACAGATAGGACAGGCATAATGTTCACTAAAAAGAAGCTCAGTCCCATCCATCTTATCAATGATTACATAGCCCTCAGCCAAGTGAAGGGCACTTTCAACAGACTCAAATAAGCGACTGCGAATGCCTTCTTTTAGAACAATCCTATCAACAATAATTTCAATCTTATGCTTCTTATTTTTATCTAATTCTGGTAGCTGATCAATGTCATAGACCTCACCATCGACTCTCAGGCGGACATACCCCTCCTTTTGAATTTTTTCAAAGGTCTTCTTGTGCTGGCCCTTTTTATCCCTAACAACTGGGGCTAGGATTTGCAGCCTCGATCTTTCCGGAAGCTCCAAAACATGGTCAACGATTTGCTCTGGCGACTGGGCCGTAATCGGGCCATGTCCATTAGGGCACATAGGTATACCAACTCTTGCATAAAGAAGACGCAGGTAGTCATTAATTTCAGTCACCGTCCCCACAGTTGATCTTGGGTTCTTACTGGTTGTCTTTTGATCGATAGAAATAGCTGGACTTAGACCATCGATGCTATCAACATCTGGCTTGTCCATATTTCCCAAAAACTGCCTGGCATAGGCCGAGAGGCTTTCAACATATCGCCTCTGTCCTTCGGCATAGATGGTGTCAAAGGCAAGGCTTGACTTTCCAGAACCTGAAAGGCCTGTTACCACCACAAGCTTATTTCTTGGCATGGTAACATCTATATTTTTTAAATTATGCACACGTGCTCCGCGTACAACAATATTTTCTTGGGCCATAAGTGCCTCCTGTTCTCAATTAAGAATTAACTGATTATACCATATTTAGCTAATTCGATAAATTAATAGGCACCTTGATGATATTTTTAAGATTGACCATAAAAAATTAATCTTTGCTTTTAAACTACCTTTTATCCTTATTGCGTCTTAGGCTAAACTTTTCAGGAACATAATCAATCCCTCCCCTTACAAGGGGATTACACCTTAGAATTCTAGCAAGACCCATGATTGTTCCTAAAAAAGCTCCGTGACTTTTAAGGGCTTCAACCATATAGTTTGAGCAAGTAGGGTGATACCTACAAGTTGGGCCCGTCAAAGGGGAAATCCTCCTTTGATAGAAATAAACCATTTTTAATAATAAATTTTTCATATATTCATTCACCTGCCTCCATTTTACTATATAATCCGCTAAGGAACCCACTAAAGGGCCTACAAAAATACTTAATATTTAAACTTTTTAATGCTATAATGTGATTATGAAAATGAAAAATCTTTTAAAGTATGTCCTTTTAGGACTAACTCTTGGTCTGATTATTGGTTTTGGTTACCAAAAATTTACCGCAAGCACCAAAAATCAGCCCCAAACGAGTGAGAGCGGCCAAAAGCAGGCAAGCACTAAGAAGGCGTCTTCTACCCAAGCAAGTAGCACGGATACAAGTCAGGTAAGCTGGAAAAAATATGATACAACAATCAAGTTTCCAATCCTTATGTACCATCACATTTCAGAGGTTGTTGACGGGAACACCTTATTTGTGCCACCAGCTGAATTTGAAATGGAGATGAAGGCCCTAAAGGATGCGGGATACTATACCCTAAGCCCTGATGAAGCCTACAGAGTCTTGACTAAAAATGAAAAACCAGCTGACAAAATTGTTTGGGTAACCCTTGATGATGGCTATGTTGACAACATGAAAAATGCCCAACCTGTCCTTGATCAACTTAAAATGAAGGCTACTATCATGTCCATTTGGAATATGAAAGATGGTCTTGACAAGATGACAGATGAGCAGCTTCTTCAAATCAACAAGGACCCTCTAATTACCATCGAAAGTCACACGGTTGACCACATTGACCTAGGACAGGCTAGCGATGAAGAGGCAAGCTATCAGTTGGTCGAGTCTAAGAAAGGACTTGATAAGCTCCTCAATCAAGACACAAGTGTTATTTGCTACCCATCTGGTCGTTACAATGATGATACTGGAATTATTGCAAAAGATGCAGGTTACAAGATGGGACTTACAACCAACCCAGGACTTGCAAGCATTGATGATGGACTTTTTGCCCTTAATAGGGTTCGCGTGGCCTACGGTCATAACAGTCAAAGTTTCTTAAATCTTATTAGTGAATAGGAAATAAAAAAGACTTCCCCAAGGGAAGTCTTTTTCTTAGTTTTTGTTAAGATTTCTTAAAAGCTCATCGATTTTATTTCCATATTCAACAGACTCATCCTTAACAAAGATAAGTTCTGGAACCTTAAACATGGTCATACGACGGGCAAGTTCACTTCTAATAAGTCCACTTGCCTTTTTAAGTCCCTTTTGAGCCTTTTCATTATCACTGGCAAGATCACTTAGGAGGGTGTAGTAGACAGTTGCCTGGCTAAGATCTCCTGTGACTTTTACGTCAGTAACATTTACATCTTCAAGTCTTGGGTCACGGATTTTATTACGCATGATATCGTTGATATCGCGTTTTATCTCTGTTGATACCCTATCAGAACGAAAGTTTGCCATATTTCCTCCTTGTCATACGACTAGCGTTTGATTTCAACCATTTCGTAGATTTCAAATGTATCGTCAACTTTGATATCATTGAAGTTTTCAATCATCAGTCCACCCTCATTACCTTTTTTAACTTCTTTTACGTCGTCTTTAAGGTGTTTAAGGCTTGCGATTTGACCGTCATGGATGACAACACCGCCACGGATAACACGGATGCTTGCTCCGCGTTTAACAGTACCTGATACTACCATGAATCCTGCGATTGTACCAATTTTTGAGACCACAAATGTTTCACGAACCATGGCTTCACCGATAACTTTTTCTTCGAATTCAGGATCAAGAAGACCTTTCATCGCAGTTTCGACTTCGTCAATTACCTTGTAGATAATGCTGTGGAGGCGGATATCAACATCGTCTTGCTCAGCTTGAAGGCGAGCAAGTGGTGTAGGACGTACGTTAAATCCAATGATGATGGCATTACTTGCTTCAGCAAGAGACACATCTGATTCACTGATGGCACCAACGGCAGAGTGGACGATGTCAATTTTAACACCTTCAACATCAATTTTTTGAAGGCTTGCAGCAAGTGCTTCAGCACTACCTTGCACGTCTGCCTTGATGATTAGGTTAACTGACTTAACTTGACCTTCTTTAAGGGTATCAAAGAGGTTTTCAAGGCTTACACGTTGTGAGCTTTGACGTTGAACAAGTTGAGCACGTTTGGCACGCTCTTCCCCAACTGCACGGGCTGATTTTTCATCTTCAAATACGGCGAAGTGGTCTCCCGCTTGTGGTACATCATTTAGACCTGTAATCTCAACTGGTGAGCTTGGTCCAGCAGCTTTTTCACGGCGGCCAAGGTCATTAACCATGGCACGAACACGACCAAAGGTATTACCAACTACGATTGGATCTTGTTGGCGAAGAGTTCCCTGTTGAACTAAAAGAGTTGCGATGGCACCCTTTCCTTTGTCAAGACGAGCTTCAACGACTGTACCGATGGCTTTAACTGTTGGGTCTGCCTTAAGTTCCTGCATTTCAGCAACTAGAAGGACCGTTTCTAAAAGTTCATCGATATTTTGGTTGAACTTGGCTGAAATTTGAACAAATTCAGATTCACCACCCCAGGCTGTTGACATAACGTTGTGCTCAGCAAGTTCTTGGATAACACGGTCAGGATTAGCTCCTGGTTTATCAATCTTGTTGATGGCTACGATGATTGGTACACCAGCGGCTTTTGAGTGGTTGATGGCTTCAATTGTTTGAGGCATAACACCATCATCAGCTGCTACAACTAGGATGGTAATATCAGTTACTGATGCTCCACGTGCACGCATGCTTGTGAAGGCTTCGTGTCCTGGTGTATCAAGGAAGGTAATCTTCTTGCCTTCAGCTTCGATTTGGTAAGCTCCGATATGCTGGGTGATTCCTCCAGCTTCCCCGCTTGTTACGCGTGAGTTACGAAGGGTATCAAGAAGGGTGGTTTTACCGTGGTCAACGTGCCCCATAATTGTTACAACTGGTGGACGTTCTTCAAGCTTAGTTGGATCAAGGTAGTCATCTTCGATGAAGAGACGTTCGATATCAGCTGTATCGACTTCAACTTTTTTCTCTGGAGCAATTCCGTAGTCCATAAGAAGAAGCTCAATTGTATCAGCGTCAAGCGACTGGTTTTGTGTCGCCATGATACCCATCATGAACAGTTTTTTAACGATTTCAGCTGGCTCGCGTTTGATTTTTTTTGCGATATCCGCAATAGTCATCCCGTCTGAGTAGACAAGTGTTTCTGGTAGTTCATGGAACTTACGTTGTGGTACAGCTGGTGCTTGGTTGTTGTTACCACGTTTTCCTTTTTTCTTAGAGTTCCAGTTACTGTTGCGGGCGTTACGAACCTGGTTACGGCCACCGTTATTACGGTTGCGGTTATTGTTATTGCCACCAAATCCTTGACCACCGCCATTAGCTTGGCCTGGACGGTTTTGGTTGTTGTTATTAGGCTTTTGCCCATTGCGGTTAGTAGTAGGTTTTTGACCTTGATTGTTTGTTTGGTTGTTTTGTGTCTTAGTATTCAAATGATTTTGTTTTTTATTCCCTTGGTGAGCTTGAGTAGACTGGTTACCTGTTTTAGGACCTTTTACTCCTTGAGCTTTGCTATTGTTATCAACTTTTTTGGTCTGTGGCTTTGCCTGGCTAGGAGCTGACCCTTGCGGATTCTTTTTAAAACTTGCTAGAAGTTTTTTCTCCTGCTCTGTATCTACACTACTTGAGTGGGTTTTTACATCAAAGCCTAATTTTTTAGCATGTTCGACCAAATCCTTATTAGCTAACCCACTTTCACGGGCTATTTCATTGATACGTTTTTTATTAGACAAATCGTGTCCTCCTAACTAACTGATGAAAAGCTAATTCAATCTAGCTTGTCATCTAGCTTATCTCTATTTCTCCATAAGTTCTCCCATCTTTTTAGCAAAACCTCGATCAGTCACAGCAATAACCTTGCGTGGTTCACCAACTGCTTGACTA
The DNA here is from genome assembly GCA_029391995.1 of Streptococcaceae bacterium ESL0729. Classification (NCBI taxonomy): domain Bacteria; kingdom Bacillati; phylum Bacillota; class Bacilli; order Lactobacillales; family Streptococcaceae; species Streptococcaceae bacterium ESL0729. The sequence continues at coordinate 375,683 of CP113924.1, read as the reverse complement.
AGTTCCAGGGTACTAAAAATATCTGTCATGCTTACTTCGTAATAGCTTGTTTTATCTGTTATTTTTTTAATTAAATTCTTAGAAGCATCATGGCCTAGAAAAACAAGTTTTGCCTTGCCATTTTGGATGCTTTTAACTACTAGATCCTCACCACTTGTAAGCTTGCCAGCTCTTTTGGCAAGGCCTAGTAAATTTAGTACTTTATCATTCATTTTTATTCGAGTCCTAGATCACGACGGGCAACCCTATGATCAACATATTTAATGAGTTCCTCATAAAAGTCATCTGAAAGGTTGGTCTGAAAAACACGGTCAAAAACTCTTTTTTTCTTAGCCATCGCTGCCTCTTCATTTGAAAGGGCAAGATAAGCTCCACGTCCATGAGCCTTTCCTGTTGGATCAATTGAAATATTACCTTCTTTGTCAAAGGCAATTCTCAAAAGATCTTTTTTAGGGAACTGCTCATTGGAAACAACTGATTTTCTCATTGGCTGCTTACGTGTCTTCATGTGAACTCCTTAGTCTAGAACTTCATTATCTAAATCTTCAATGGCTTCTTCGGCTAAAACTTCTTGAGCTTCTGCTTCAAAGTCACTTACTGATTTAATATCTAGTTTGTGGTTGGTAACGTGGGCTGCAAGACGCACGTTTTGTCCGCGTTTACCAATGGCAAGACTTAGTTGGTCATCAGGAACGACTACAACTGCTTGTTTGGGATTTTCTGGATCAAGGATTACACGTTCAACGCTTGCTGGTTTAAGGGCATTTGCGATTAGGACTTCTGGTTCAGCATCCCACTCGATAATGTCCATGTTTTCTCCGTGAAGTTCCTTAACAACTTCTTGAATGCGGGCTCCGCCCACACCGACGATAGTACCAATGGCGTCAACATTTTCCTTGTTGCTGCGAACAACAACTTTTGCACGGTCGCCAGCTTCACGGGCGATGCCCATGATTTCAACAGTTCCATCATAAACTTCAGGAATCTCTTGTTCAAAGAGGCGTTTAAGGAGCTCTGGGTGGCTACGGCTTACAAAGACCTGAGTTCCCTTAGAAGTCATCTCAACCTTGTAGACATAAACTTTAATCCGGTCGTGAGCCTCGTATTTTTCCCCTGGAATTTGATCACGCTTTGAAAGCTGTGCTTCAATTTTACCAAGGTTTACGAAGATGAAACGGTTGTCAAAACGCTCTACAGTACCAGTCATGATCTCATTTTCATAACGTGAGTACTCGTTGTAGATGATTGTTCGCTCTTCTTCACGCATCTTTTGCATGATTACCTGTTTGGCAGCTCCTGCAGCAGTACGGGCGAAATCAGCTGTCTTTTCTTCAAAACGAAGACGGTCACCAATCTCATAGTGGGGGTTTAGAAGTAAGGCATCTTCTAGTGAAATTTCAAGGCGGCTGTCAAAAACCTCATCGACCACTTCACGAACTGTAAAGACTTGGAAGTCTCCTTTTTTCTCATCAAAATCAACTTCGACACTTTGTGACTGTCCAAATTGTTTTTTGTAGGCAGCTGTCAAAGCCTGTTCAATGGCCTCAACGACTACTTCTCTTTTAATTCCCTTTTCTTCTTCAAGAATAGTCAGGGCACTTAGCATTTCCTTGCTCAACTTTTTTTCCTTTCTGGTATCCTAAAACTTTACAGAAGTACGAGCTTTAGCGATATTTTTCACATCAATTTCTACAGTTTTGTGTTGACCCTTGTTTAGGTAATCAATTGTTAATTTTTCACCGTCAAAGGCTACTAAATCACCAACAAATTCTTTTTCCTTGTCAACTTTGGCATAAAGACTTACAAAAATGTACTTGCCAACAGCTCCTTCAAAATCAGAAGCTTTCTTAAGTGGACGCTCGGCTCCAGGACTTGCCACCTCAAGCATGTATTCACTTGGGAAAGGATCTGGCTTGATTTCATCAAGGGCTGGACTAATAATCTCCGTCATATCAACCGTGTCTTGTAGGGCAATCCCTCCAGGTTTATCAATCAGGATACGTAGAACAAAGTCTGCTCCAAGTTTTTCCCACTCGACATCTACAAGTTCATAAGGTTCAGGAAGAAGGGGCGTGATATGGTTACTCACAATATCAATAATTTCTAACATAAGACCTCCTTTTCTTTAAAAAGTGAAAAAATAAACACAAAGAGCGAAACAAGTTCGCTCCCTTCACGTATTTTATTACATAGTACCACAAAATATTTTTTTTAGCAAATATTCCAGGCATAATGTACACCCTTAATTCACTTTGGCTTACTTTTGCCCTAGCTAGCTGTCTTCTCCCTTATATTTTTGAGGAAGAGATTGTAGACCTGCCATAAGTAAAATCAAGATGATACCAAGTGCTTGTGGCAGATTTAATCTTAGGTTTAGAAAAATAAGGGACAAAAGGGTTGCAGTCACTGGCTCAAAGGAGCCCAAAACATTAGTAACATAGGGACTTAGATAGCTTAGGCTAGTAACATAAAACAAGTGGGCAAGCATGGTGCCGACAATGACAACATAACCAAGCTCCATCATAAAACTAGAATTTATGGTTTGCGGATGAGCTAAAACTAGAGCAGGCGTTAAAGGAAGACTACCAATAAGCATGGCCCAGCCACAGACTAATTTAGCGTCATAGTGCTTGAGAAGTCGAACGGGAAGCAAGGTATAAAGGGCATTAACCAATCCACAAGAGAGACCCAAAAGAAGACCCACTAGTGAAAGTGAAAGATTGTTAATATTGCCTCCCGTAGCCAAAAGAAAGGTGCCAAGCATGGCAAGAGCTACCGAGAAAATCGCAAATCGACCGGGTAACTTATGATTTTTCATGGCCAGATATAAGATAATAAAAACAGGGCTTGTAAATTGTAAGACCGTAGCCGTTGAGGCATTTGAAAACTTAATGGCCAAAAAATAGAGCAGCTGCATGGGCATCATCCCCAAAAAGCTGAATAAGAGTAACTCTTTTCTAAAATGTCGGTCAGACCAGATGGACAAGATGGAACCCTTATTGATTACCTTATAGCTAGCTAGTAATAAGACTCCTGCTACCATAAGGCGGACACAGACTATCCATAAGGGTGAAACATCTTGACTTGCGAACATGTATTCGGCAACAGGGCCTGACGTCCCCCAAAGAATTGCTCCACTGATGACCAACAGTAAACCCAGCCATTTTTTATTTTCCATAATATTTAATCCTTTATTTTTTTCCACATAAATAGCCAGACCACTATCAGGAAGCAAATTGTTCCTGATAGTGACTAGCTGGCTACTTAATATCTTTAATCAACCTTTTTTATTAATGGATGATTATTTACGTTTGCGGGCAATAATCTTAATTGGAGTTCCCTCAAAGACAAAGGCCTTACGAATCTGATTTTCTAGGAAACGAACATATGAGAAGTGCATGAGTTCTTCTTCGTTTACAAAGATTACAAATGTTGGTGGCTTAACGGCCACCTGGGTTCCGTAGAAGATTTTAAGACGACGTCCCTTGTCTGTAGGAGTTGGATTGATTGCTATCGCATCCATGATTACATCATTTAAAACTGATGACGGGATACGTAAGTTTTGTGAAGCTGAAACTTCCTTAATCATCTCAGGCAGCTTATGAAGACGTTGCTTGGTCTTAGCTGATACAAAAACAATCGGAGCATATGATAGGTATTGGAATTGATCCCTAATATCTGCCTCAAAATTTTGCAGGGTCTTGTTGTCTTTTTCAAGGGTATCCCACTTGTTAACAACAATAATCACACCTTTTCCAGCCTCATGGGCAAATCCTGCAATACGTTTGTCATACTCACGGATTCCCTCTTCAGCATTTAATACCATAAGAACGATATCAGAGCGGTCAATGGCACGCATGGCACGCATGACTGAATATTTCTCAGTTGACTCATAAACCTTACCACTCTTACGCATTCCCGCAGTATCAATCATTAAGTACTCTTGACCTTCTGGATCAACAAAATGAGTATCAATAGCGTCACGAGTTGTTCCTGCTACAGGGCTTGCGATAACACGCTCTTCACCTAGAATAGCATTAATCAGACTTGATTTACCAACATTTGGACGTCCAATAAGAGAGAATTTAATCACATCTTCATTTTCTTCCTCTTCTTCGACTGGAAGGTTTTCAACGATGGCATCAAGAACATCCCCTGTACCAATCCCGTGGGCAGCTGATACTGGATAAGGCTCACCCAAACCAAGTGAGTAAAAGTCAAAGATATCAAGACGACGTTCTGGGTTGTCAACCTTGTTTACGACAAGAATGACTGGTTTATCAGTTCGGTAAAGAATCTGAGCCACATATTCATCAGCGTCAGTCACACCAGCTTCTCCGTCCACAACATGAATGATAACATCTGCTTCGTCCATAGCGATTTCAGCTTGAGCCTTAATCTGAGTCATGAAAGGTTCATTTGAAAGTTCAATCCCCCCTGTATCGATTAGGGAGAATTTTTTATTGAGCCACTCGCTGACTGCATAAATACGGTCACGGGTTACTCCAGGAGTATCCTCAACAATTGAGATACGTTCTCTTGCGATACGGTTGAAAATCGTTGATTTTCCAACATTTGGACGCCCAACGATGGCTACTGTAGGTAAAGACATGCTTACCCTCCTTATATCTACTAAGTATTTCATCTCTGAAATAAAATTTATGCACAGTTGTTAGCCAACTACACTTGTCATTACTAATTTGTATAGGCAAATTTTTTAGTACCGCCTATTTTCTCCCTCAAGTCTCAATTCCTGAGTTAGATAGCGAACCCGCTCCATCACCCTCTTAGCTGGCCAAACTTCATTGGCATTCTTCGTTTCAGCTAGATGTTTTTCAAGGCCTAAATAATCAAGATTTGAGGTAAAGAAGGTTGGTAAATCCTCCTGCATCCTGTACTGAAGAATGACCTGTAAGACCTCATCTCTTAGCCAAGAGCTTGCTTGTTCTGCCCCGATATCATCAATTACTAGGACATCAACCTTCTTAGTCTCATCAAGCATGGCCTTGACCCCATCGGTTTTGATGGAATTTCTAATATCAATGGCAAAGGTTGGATAATGGATGATTGTTGTAGCTACTCCCTTTTTAGCCAACTCACAAGCCATAGCTGCCATGAGGTAGGACTTACCAACTCCAAAGTCCCCATAGATGTAATAGCCCTTTGAATGAAGGGTAAAATTACTAATAAAATCATTGAGAACCATGAGACAGTCGACACGCTCAATATCAAGACTTACATCATCCCACTCCAAGTCCTTAAATGACTTGGGTAAGCCAACAAGTCTCACCCGTCTTCTGCGGCCAACTTCCTTTTTTTTACTTTCAAGTTCAGCCGTAGGTTTGTAGGAAATATCAGCATAGCCATAATTCATGATTAATATGGGCTCATAGCCCTTTGAGGCATAGCTTGAAGCACCTGTTTTAAAGTCATGAACCTCCTTAAGGTACTTGTAAAAATTTGAATAAGACCTAGAAACTTCCTGGGGAGTCATCTTGTGCTCTAAAATAAAGGATTTAATCTCCTCATTTTCCATGAGACCTTCGACCAAACGGTCATAATTGGCTCGCATCTTTGGATTTTCATCTATGATATTGCCGATTTTTTCCATCAGTTACTGGCCTCCCTCTTCCTTTTTAAAGCTTCCTGTCGCAATTCTTCTAATTTTTTAAGTTTTTCGACCTGCTCGTCACTATAAACTTTTTCAGAAGTCTTATCCTGGACTCCCTCATGCCAGTCAGGCACCTTGGCACTTGACTTGGTCTGATCAGGGCCCTTGGGGCCATTTGCCCTTTCGCCCATCTCATTTCTAAAGTCAATAATTCGCCTCATGGCACCTTCGGCACTAATAACTCGATGTTTGTTCCAATCGGCTACAACCTTTTCTAAGAATTTTTCATTCAGACTGGCCATGCCGCTTTGAATGAGGGAATAATGAATGAGGATATTTTGTACCTCATCAGCTAGTCCATTACGAGATAGGTCAATCAAAAGCTTTCTTTCATCATTAGTAATGAAAAGATTCTCTTGATTTTTTAGGGCCGTCAAAAACTCCAAGGAAGTCATGGTCTTGGCAATTAGGACCAAGCTTTTTTCATCACTGGTAAAGGAATCCATGTCAATCTGATCCTGATTTTGGGAATTAAGGCTTGCAATTAAGCCCTCAAGATTCAAGGTGCGATTGGCATTCATGGTTTTTTCAGCCAGCTTAAAAAGTTCATACCAATTGTAGCTGTACTTTTCAGCTATCTCATAAAGCCTTAAAACCTCAGCACTTTCATTGGTGAAAGATATTTGCTGCTGCTTCATGATATTTTTAAAGCTTGCCAGATCAAACTGCTCTGATGGAACTTGCTCGGCTAGAGATTCAAAACTTCCTGAAAAATTAACCTTAAAGACCTCAGAAAATTTTTTAGATAGCTTGTGTTCAAATCGATCCTCTAACTTGGCCAGCCGATTGAAGGCCTGATCTCCAAGCTTACTTAAAAGCAGGCGAGAGTAAAAATCATCTGCCAAGAAATCCGCAGGGGATTTTGGACTTTTTAACTCAAACTGGTAGGTTTTTTTATCGGTAAAGATATCCAGTAAACCCATGGCAGAAAGTTTGTCTAGGGAGTTATTGAAGTCGACAAGGCCTATATTCAAGTGATTTAAAACATCTGAAACGCGGTTGGAGTCAGATGTTGTCAAGTATTGATAAAGGACAATGGCCGTATGGCCAACTATGGGCAGGTAAAAGCGGACCAAAGAGTCTGCTGACCAAGACAATCGATTTTTATTAATCAAAGTAAATTGCTCAACTGGTCTAAGATGCATGCCTCTCCTCCTAAAGTTTGTCGGACCCAAGTCCCTTATTGGTTATGTTTCTAAGTAACTCTTCAAGTTCACTTACATCCTTAAAGCTCCTATAAACACTAGCAAAGCGGACATAGGTTATTTCATCAAGGTCTGCAAGTTCATCCATTACATAAGCTCCAATGACGTCAGTCTTAACCTCATTTTCACCCAGCAAACGAACTTTTTGTTCCACACGCTCAACCGCATTTTCCATGTCCTCAATTGAGACGGGACGTTTCTGGGCACTCCGGATAATCCCCGTTAAAATCTTATCACGATTAAAGACCTCCCGGCTGTTATCTTTTTTAACAACCAAAAGAGGCATCTCTTCAATTCTTTCAAAGGTGGTAAAACGATTACCACAATTCTCACATTCCCTGCGGCGGCGGATGGCTCTACCATCCTCAGCCTGCCTAGAATCGATAACTTTAGAGCTTTCATGTTGGCATCTTGGACAACGCATATTAGTTAACCTTTTACGTGACAAGCACAACCTTTTCCATCTTATTTGCTTTACTTATTACTTAAACTGAGCTTCCAAGCGGTAGATAACCTGCCCCTTAGAAGAAAATTTTGCCTCATATTCGGTCATGACATTGCCCTCATAATCTGAAGCATGAAGGTCAAGCCAAACCTGATTTAAAACCATACCGTACTGGCTCATGCTTGATAGGCTATATTCAAAAAGTCCACGGTTGTCAGTCTTAAAGTGAATTTGACCTTGGTCAACAAGGATTTGCTCAAAGGTTTTAATAAATGACTTGTAGGTCAACCTTCTTTTTTCATGGCGAGTTTTTGGCCATGGATCTGAGAAGTTCAGGTAAAGAAGATCAATCTCACCATCTTCAAAATAATCAGTCAAATCACTTCCATCAACTCGCAATAATTGAACATTTGGCAGATTAGCCTCAAGTACCTTATCAAGGGCATAGCTTAAAACGCTCAACTGAATGTCAATTCCGATATAGTTGATATCAGGGTTTTGTGCTGCCATACCAGTAACAAAGGCACCCTTACCAGAACCCACTTCAATGTGGATGGGATTATCATTACCAAAACGCTCATGCCAACGACCTTTAAAAGACTTGGGATCTGCTACCACAAACTGGGGGTTATTTTCGATATATTCTGCACTACCTTTACGGTTACGTACACGCATGTTTACTTCCTCTTAACTTTAATTATTGAAAATTTTAATAAATTCCCTTAAGCCGTAAATTTCTCGGTCAACCCTCTTATCAAGACCATCTGCCTCATAAATGACTATTTGACGTAAGAAGGATAATTGACCATACCATAGAATTTCCTTGAATAAATCAGGACTCGGCACATAACCTGAATGATTTAACCAAGCTTCCCAATCAGAAACAGGAATATAATGGGATAAGATATGGGCTACATCAACCAAGGGATTGGTCAACATGGCGGTCTCCCAGTCAACCAGATAGATTTTACCAGTATCTGATTTGACCCAATTTTTATGGTTGATATCTCCGTGAACCACAAAGGCCAAAGCCTTATCAAAGGCTGGAATAGAGTCCTTCATCTGCCCAAGAACCTCCCCTAAAAACTGATTAGAAGACTCATCAGCTAAAGTTAGATTCAAACATTCATCTAATAATTCCTCTGGCCCATAGGCAACTTTTCCCATCTTAAAAAAGGTATCAACCAGGCTTTTGTTGCTATGAAGATTACTTAGGACAAGATTAATCTGTCCATCGGTCATCTCTTTAGCAGTCAAAACGCCACCATTAATCCATTCCTGGGCACTCATTGTGTCCCCTGTGGGAGTTCTTCTGCTCCACAAAAGTCTTGGTGCAATCTCCTCTTTTGCTACGGCCACTAAAAGAGGGGTTGAATTCCGTTTTATAAAGGCCCTTTGAGATCCAAGAGTGCCGTAAAAAGTATTACCAGTCGATCCTTTTATGGGTGTCAACTGCCAATTTTCATCAGTTTGTAACATACAAAAACTTCCTAGATTCTCATGATATGGTCAATTTAAAAATTAACCTAGTTCTTACTATTCTACCTTTTTAAATCCCTTGAGTCAACCTTAGCTCTTACATAAAGGGTCAAAATAAGGAGGCTTCCAAGAGGAATTAGAAGGACTAATAATTTATTAGAAAAGACAAGAAAGGCAAGTAGGGTTTGGAGGCAAGTAATAACCACAAGAAGTCCCTTTAAAAGGTCATAAAGATTTTTTTGACGCATCCTAGGGCTAACCGGATAAATCCTGCTTAAAAGCTGATAGTCATAAGAACTTTTGAGGGTCATCAGCTGGAAGATTAAAATAAAGTTCAAAAGAATGATCAGGGGAATAATTAGACTTTGACCGTCAACGAAAGCAAGAAGGGCAAGAGAGAGAAGGCCAAGTCGCATGTAAAGACCCAGATAGTCACCCGTTCTCAAAAAATGTCTCAGATAAAGATTTGCATAGGTATATTTGTGCTCTTTTTTGACAAGCTTAAGTAGGCCATCCAAGTATTTCCGCCTTTTAACAGCTGGTTTGATACCAGGAATGTCAACAAATTGGCTATAAAGCTTCAAGATACTGGCCTGCCTCTTCTCCTCTCTTGATATGGCTAGGTCCCAGGAAAAAATACCCTGCCCACTGGTATTCCCATCTTTATCATAGTAGGATTTGATTTCCCTTTTCATCAGTAGAACTTTAAGGAAAATAAGGCTAAGGACCTGAACAGGAAGTATCCACAGGCCTAGCATGAAGGATTTGGCTGTTAGAGGATAGAGGATTAGGGCAAGTAAAATGAAAAGAAAGCTTGGAAAAATCATTGATTTTTTCATGGAAACAATCAATTGATCTTTGATTTGTTCTTCCTTGGCTAGGAGAAAGAGCCTGTCTGCTTCTTCAAAAAATGTTGCCAGCCGTCCTGCAAAAAGACTAATTAAAGATAGGAGGACAACAAGAACTTTCCCTAAATTCCAGTGGTCAGGCATATTTTTAACCAATTGGGCATATTGAATCATCAAAAATCCCAAGAGGAGGAAGATAACAATAACAAAGTGGTCATTGAAAACATACCTGAGGTACTTAATGTTTTTTTTATGAAAATCACGCCTGCGATTTTCAAAAACTTGACTTATGTTATTCATAATTTTCATCACCTTTCGTCAAGGCTATGTAAATATCATCAAGGCTTGCCTGGGGCATCTTAAACTTGTCCCTTAAATCATCGATGGTTCCATCAGCTACCAGACGCCCATCATGAAGGACGACAAACTTGTCGCAAAATTTTTCTGCCGTTGAAAGAATATGGGTACTCATAAGAATGGCAGCTCCCTGCCTCTTCATCTCAAACATGAGTTCAATCAAGTCCTGGATGGCCAAGGGGTCAAGTCCTAGAAAGGGCTCATCAATAATATAAAGACTGGGCTTGGTTAAAAAGGCACAAATAATCATAACCTTCTGCTTCATCCCCTTGGAAAAATTCTTAGGAAACCACTCAAGCTTATCCTTAAGACGAAAGGTTTCCAGTAATTTTCCTGCCCGTTCCATGGCTAAATCAAGCGGAATATCATAGGCCATGGCCGTAATCTCGATATGTTCCCTTAAGGTCAACTCCTCATAGAGGGCTGGACTTTCTGGAATAAAGCCAATTTGCTTGCGGTAGCTATCGACTCCCTCACGGATACTTTTATCGTTTATTTTAATGACTCCCTCATAGGGAGTTAAAAGACCCATAATCTCCTGGATGGTTGTTGATTTTCCTGCCCCATTTAGGCCGATCAGCCCAACCAATTGACCACTTGCCACCTGAAAACTTATGTCCTTTAGGACCTTGGATCCAAAATATCCTCCTGACACCTTATCAACTTTTAAAGTCATACATAATCCTCTCTTTTACTAGTTACTACCTTTTCTAATAAGTATCTTGCTGGGTTAAAATTTTTAGTCGACCCTTATTTATGACAAATAGGGCAAATACCCTCCCCAACAAGACTTATTTCAGGGCTTCTGCTATAATGTAATTATAACAAATTCGGGGAGAAAGATATGAATGATTGTATTTTCTGTAAGATAATTAGTGGTGACATTCCCTCATTTAAGGTTTACGAGGATGAAGAGGTTTTAGCCTTCTTGGATATTACCCAAACAACCAAGGGGCATACTTTGATTGTTCCCAAAAAGCATAGCCGCAACCTCCTTGCCATGGAAGAAGAGGATGCAGCAAGGCTCTTTAGAAGGATTCCAAGGCTTGCAAGGCACTTGAAGGATAAACTTAGTGCAAGCGGGATGAATATCCTTCAAAATAATGAAGAAGTTGCCGGTCAAACAGTCTTTCACACCCATGTTCATTTGATTCCTCGCTATAAGGAAGACGATGGCTTGGCCATTTCATTTACCAATAATATGGATGTCTATGACCTTGGGGAACTTGCTGAAAAACTCATCTATAGTGAAGAAGATACAGTAATCTAAAGCTTAAGGATTGGAGGGAAGCTTATGGATCTAGGCTTGAAAAAAATACTTGAAAATTTCACTTATGACCTACTAAAGATGTCTAAGGACAGCCAAGATCTCTTTAAGGATCAAAAGGATCTCCGCCGTAATAAGAAAAAGATTAAAAGGGAAATTTTTGAAGCTCAGGTGGCTGGTCTCCAACTTAAAAGGGACTACAAGGACTATCAAGCTGCCATCGAGGAAGACTTGAAGGGCATAAAAGATAGCCAGGAGCGACTAAAAAAAACAATCTCCACCTGCAAGGAGAATATTAAAAAGCTAGATTAGTCAATCTAGCTTTTTTGCTTGTTTTCATGAAAACTCCCTAATCATGAGGTCAATCAAAAGATTACGGTCCTTAATCCATTGACTTCTTTCATCTTTTTCATGAACTCGGTTACTTAAAAAAATAATGGCCTTCTCTTCTTTAAGATTGAGCAGGATAAAGGTTCCCGTATAGCCTGTATGAATCAGCCAATCACCCAGTAAATCCCAAGCCAAACTACGGTTGGCTGAATTTAGGGCAAAATTTTTATCCAAACTTTTAGCCTGATTTGAAAAATATTCCTGGTTATAGAAGTAATTTTTACAGAATGCTTCTAAATCAAGAAGACTTGCAAAGATACCAGCACTTCCTGCGTGACCCCTTAAAAGCCTGGCCTTGGGGTCATGGACAAGCCCTCTTGGTGTATCCTTATCAGTAATTACTATCTGATTTTCATCAGCTGGGAAAAAAGTTGCAGTGGGCATGGAAAACTTTTCAAAGACCTGACTAGTAATTAAGTCAGCCAACCTAGCACCATAAATTTCTTCAAGCATGAAACCAAGAAGGAGGAAATTTACATCGGTATACTTGAAGCTTTTATCCCCTGTAAGCCTGATTTTATTCATGGCCTCTTTAAGCTCTTCTGCATCCAGCTGATTCCGATTCTTAATGAAGGGGTCGACTCCTGTTGTGTGGGTCAAAAATTCTCTAACCGTAAGACTTTCCTCATGAAAGTCTGGATAATAGAATTTTAAGGGCCTGTCAATATTCAAAGAGCCTGCCAGATAATCTCTAATAATCAGGGTACCTACTCCTAAAACCTTACTAACGCTTGCTAGGTCATAAAGAAGGTTCTTTCTGGTCAGCTTGGGATAAGGAAAAAATTGCTGGTGTCCCAAGTAGTACCTGTGGACCTCTCCCCTATCTATAGTTGCAAAAGAAGCGCCTGGAAAAACGCCAGACGCCATATATTCTTTAATTAATTTAATAGATTCCTTCATCTAGGCCTTTACCTTGTTCTTCATGAACCAGTTTTCAATCCCTGATTTGTCAGTCATGGTAAGGATTCTTTCTTGCTTGTTGACGTGGCAATCATAGCCCATCTCTTCAAAACGCTTGCTAGCTTCCTTCAAATCAAAGTCAGTTGGGACCTTGAATTCAAATATTTCTAAATCCCATGTTTGATCAAATTCAGCCTGCAAGTCCTTGCCTTTAGCTTCAAAGAAATTAAGGGTTACAAAAGGAAGAACAATCCTATTTTCCTCACTACAAATTCCAAAGATGCTACCATAAAAAGCCATAGCCTCAGCTAGGTTTGGAACATTCAAATCAATCTCACTGATTTCAAAATCAGAAAGTCCCTTAAAATCAGGGCTTACCCTACCAAAGTCCTCAGCCTGCAAGCTAACTTCCTTTAGGCTTGCTAGGTTATCTTCCCCGTGGATTAAAACAAGGTCATCTTCAGGTGAAATAGCTTCAAAGGCATAACCCTTGTCACCAGCAAAAATTTTTGAGATTTTATTGGAATTTAATTTTATAAGTTCTGAAATTTCACAAGGATCTGCCTTGATTACTAATCTCTTTAATTTTTTTACGCCATCTGAAACTGCCCTTGTCCGTGTTTTTGGTGATTCTTCAAGGATTAATTTTTCGCTCTTATTAGCATATCCACCGAACACAGCAATGGAATTTTCTTCATAAAGATTCTTTAGACCCAAAATTTGACGGTAGAAGTCAATATTTAAGTCACGATCATTTACCCGCACACTTGGGATAAAATTCTTAATTTCATCTATTATCTTATTCATCATGTCCCCTTATTGTTAGGTTAAATCCTATTGAATGTGCACAAGCACACAAATACCTTATACATTGTATGTATAAATAATCATTTTGTCAAAGAAATTAATGTATTTTTTGTTTTACATTATATTTCTAAATATTTCTATTATCAGTAAATTTAGATAATATAATAATTTACCCCTATTTTTTCATCCAATTACCTTTTTCATATACAAAAAAATTAATCTCTGATAGAATAGGACAATGAAAATATTTTTGAAAAAATTAAATTGGATACCCTTATTTATCCTAAGTCAGGTTCCACTACCACTTATGATTTTAATCCCTAAAATCCGTGGTCATGTTAGCTATGATGGTCTTGACTACCTAATCTTTTTTGTAATCTTTGGACTTTTATTTTTGGCGACCTATCTGTATGCAAGGGGGCTTAAAATTATTCCAAAATTCTCCAAATCCTACTTGGATTTCAAAAAAATTGGGATTGGCTTTATCTGCCTCTTCCTCGTTTCCATGGTTGTTAATAATCTTGCTGGCCTTCTTGGGACCCAAGAAACTGCCAACCAGGCTGACCTAAATTCCCTTCTTGCAGGCTCACCTGCCCTTATTTTTGCTATCTGTACTATTTCAGCTGGCTTCTTTGAAGAGTTAGTTTTCAGGGTTGGCTTCTTTGAACTTTTATCACCTAAAAATTCTAAGCATGCTGCCCTTTTAGCAATCATCGTCTTTACCCTCATGCACGGGCCAACTGACCTTGGAAGTCTTCTTATCTATCTTTCAATGTCGATTGTCCTAACCATGCTTTACTATGAATATCGTAATTTCTACGTTAACGCGAGTGTTCACGCCCTGTGGAACACCATGGTTACCCTTTTAACCCTCCTTTATATTAATTAGGCAAAAACTCCTAGATTCTTAGGAGTTTTTTTGCTACAAAAAAACCAATCTTGCGATTGGTTAAAATTCGATATTAGATGTATAGAATTTTGAATAGTGCTACTGCTGCAATACTTGCAAGGATTGGTGCTACAACTGGAGCCCATGCATACCACCATTTGCTATCAGCCTTAGCTTCACCAAGGATTGATTTTGGTAGTAGGAAGTGAACCAAACGAGGTCCGAAGTCACGTGCTGGGTTAAGTCCAGGTCCAGTAGGTCCTCCAAGAGCTGCAACAAGTGCCATAACTAGGAATCCAAGTCCCATGTGAGCTACTGCTACAGAACCATGTCCGCCACCTAAGATAGTTGCGATACCTGATTGTACTTGTTGGTCAATGCTCATCTCACTTAATTTTTGACCTTGGCTTTCGATTAGGTTAGTTACTGATTTAGTAACCTCAGCTCCAAAGAAGTTTTTAGTAAGACCCATTGCTCCAAAGAAAAGAACAAATGATCCAACAAACTCATTTAGGAAACCGTTGATAAGTGCTGGACGACGAGATTCAACTGTACCGTTGTCTAGGTTGTCAATAGTTGAGAAAGTTCCTAGAACGTGGTTTGAGTTTTCAGTCTTAAGGAAGTAAGGACGGTATACTGAAACTAGTACAAGTTGTCCAAACATTGCTCCAAAAACTTGAGCTACGATATATGGTAAAACGTGTGCCCATGGGAAGAAGCCAGATACTGCTAAACCAAGTGTGAAAGCTGGGTTAATGTGGTTACCTGAAACGTTCCCAAACATAAGTGCTGGAATCATTACACCCATACCATATCCCCAAGCGATAGTCATCCAACCTGAAGCAAAACCTTTAGTACCTTTAAGGTCCACGTTAGCTACAGCTCCATTACCTAAGATGATAAGTAAAGCGGTACCAATGAACTCAGTGATGTACTTGACTGTCCATGTTACATCCATAAAAAAAAACCTCCAAAAATTTTTAAATTCAAGTTATTCTAACAAGTTAACATCCATTTGTAAAGCATTATCAGAATTGTAAACGCTTAATTGAACTAATTATTTTTAGCTATGTTATAATCGTCTTAAACTTTATAAAAGAAAGGTGAGTAAATGAAATTTAACCAATTTTCCATTGTTGAAAAAAGCATGGAAGAAAAAATCACAGAACTAGAAAAATTAGGCTTTGAAATCAATCTTCAAGCAGACAGTAAGGAAGTTTTCAGCTCCTTTTTAGAAAAAATCCCCTATGACCTATCAAGGTTATTAGCCAGTGACAAGGAAGGCTATCTTGACTTCCTTGATGAGCAGATAAAGCTTTCTTGGGATATCTTTTATAATATCGGGCTACAATTACTTGAATTTACTGCCTTCTTTGACTTTTCTCCTGAAAAGCCCTTAGATTTTGCCAAGGAGCTTGGAATAAGCATTAGCCAAGGGGTGTTGTCTACTGAAAGCTTGGTTGAGGCCTGGTATGCCCTTCTTCTCACTAGGACTAAGCTTGGAGCAATATTGATTGAAAAATTCGTGGCTGAAGATTTTCTTCCCATGGATAATAAGTATCACTTCTTCAATGATAAAAGTTTAGCGACCTTTGATACAAGAAATTTAATCAAAGAGGTGGTCTATGTTGAAAGTTCAGTCGACAGCAACTTTGATGGCCAAAATGATTTGGTGAAAGTTGAGATTATTAGGCCAAACTATGAAGGAAAACTTCCTAGTGTTATGACAGCAAGTCCGTATCATCTAGGCATAAACACCAAGGCAAATGACGCCCGCTTACACAACATGGAAATAGATCTACTGGAGAAGGAAGAAGGTACAATTGAGGTTTATAATCAGGACTTTTCTAAGTTTTTAGAAATAGATTCTTATCCAACAGACCTTACAAGGACTGAAGAAACTGAAAAATTTACCCATGGCTGGACCTACACCTTAAATGACTACCTGTTAGCTCGTGGTTTTGCTTCAATCTACGTGGCTGGAATTGGGACGCGTGGTTCAGAAGGTTTCATGACCTCAGGCGACTACCAGCAGGTGGCAAGTGTTACAGCAGTCATTGACTGGCTAAACGGACGAAGACCAGCTTACGCAAGCCACGCAAGAAAGGAGCTTGTTGAAGCCAGCTGGGCAAATGGCAAGGTTGCCATGACTGGTAAATCTTATCTGGGAACCTTGGCCTACGGGGCCGCAACAACTGGAGTAGAAGGCCTTGAGGTAATTCTTGCTGAGGCTGGAATTTCTAGCTGGTATGACTATTATAGGGACAACGGAGCCATTTCAAGTCCCGGTGGTTTTCCTGGAGAAGATTTGGATGTTCTTGCAGCCCTTACTTACTCTAAAAATTTGGACGGAGCTGACTACCTTAAAAATAATAGCTTCTACGAGCGTGAACTTGATAAGATGACCGCTGAGATTGACCGAAAATCTGGTGACTACAACCAGTACTGGCATGATAGGAATTATCTGCCCCATCTGGATAAGGTTCGTGCAGATATCTTAGCTGTCCACGGTCTCCAAGACTGGAATGTTAAACCCAAGCATGCCTATGAATATGTAAATGGCCTGCCTGAACATGTCGTAAGCCACAGCTTCCTTCATCAGGGAGAACATATCTATATCAATAATTTCCAAAGTTTCGACTTCTCTGAGACCATCAACACCTACTTTACGGCCAAATTATTGAATCGCAAACTTAATCTAAAACTTCCAAAGGTTATCTGGCAGGAAAATAATCTTGAAGGACACTTTAAAGAACTTGAAACTTTTGGTGACAAGAATCAAAAAGATTTTAAACTGGGTCATGATATCAGCACATTTGAAAACAGCTATCCAAAAGACAAGTTTACAAGTTACAGCAAAGACTATAAGCTTTTTATCAAAGACCTCTATGAAGGTAAGGCTCACGCCAGCTACATTGACCTTCAAATTGATCAAGACCTTCTTATCAATGGCAAAATGACCCTAAATCTTAAGGTCAAACTTAATGATAGCAAGGGACTTCTTTGTGCCCAGGTTATTGAATTTGGTCAGAAAAAAAGATTGAACAGCCTGGCTAGTATGATTGAACCCAAGGCCATTGACTTAGGACACAATTTTACCTACGATGACTTAAAGGAGCTTAAACTAGCTGACAGCCCCTATAAACTAATCAGTAAATCACTGGTCAACTTGCAAAATAGGAAGGGACTTATGACAATTTCTCAAGTTCCTAAGGATTCTTGGATGGATGTAAAAGTTGATTTACAACCAACCATCTATCAATTGAAGGCAGGAGATACCATAAGGATTGCCCTCTATTCCACTGACTTTGAGCTAACTGTAAGAGACAATCGGCCCGTTAGCTATGAGATTGATTTGGAAAAATCTTCTCTTTCAATCCCTTATAGCAAATAAAAAGAAGACCCCTGGGTCTTCCTTTTATTTTATCTTCAAATCAGCATCAGTTTCCCTGACAATATAGATGGGTCTTTTTTTTGTTTCCATAAAAATTTTACTTATATACTTACCAATAATTCCAAGCATGAGGAGATTTACCCCACTGCAAAATAAAATGATTACCACCAGAGATGGCCAGCCTTGGGTTTTATCCCCAAGAATCAGGGTTCTTATAATGATAAAAATAGCCCCAATCAAAGATATAAAAACTGATAGAATCCCCCCGTAGGTAGCAATATTTAGGGGTACTTCGGAAAAATTAACAATGCCTTTTAGTGAATAACTAAGGAGGCTCCAAAAATTCCAACTACTTTTTCCAGCTACCCGTTCCCTATTTTCATATTCCAAATAGATGGTATTAAATCCCACCCAGGTAAAAATTCCCTTGGAAAAACGGTTGTACTCATGGAGTTCAAGGATGGCATCAACCATCTGCCTGGTCATCAGACGAAAATCACGGGCTCCATCAACAATCTCAGTTTCTCCAATCATATTTATTAGCTTATAAAAAAGATGGGCAAAGATTGACCGAATGAGAGGTTCACCCTTTCTGGTCGTCCTCCTGCAACCTACACAATCAATATCTGGATCTTGAATCCTGTCATACATATCCAAAAGAAGGGCTGGTGGATCTTGGAGGTCTGCATCCATCACAGTCACATAATTTCCTGAAGAGGCCTTGAGGCCTGCATAAAGGGCCGATTCCTTACCAAAATTCCTTGAAAAGGACAAGTACCTGACATTTTCATGTCTCCTAGACAGGTCCCGCAAGATATTCAGGGTGGAATCACGACTGCCATCATTTACAAAGATATATTCAAAATCAAGACCACTATTCCTTCTAGTCTTTTCCATCTCTTTAAAGAAAAGAGGAAGAACTTCCTCCTCATTGTAACAAGGGACAACCACCGATATTTTCATCAAACGCTCACTCTTCCAATCCATCCATAAAATAATTTTCAGCTTATATATGTTAAGCATTCTAACATATTTCGAAAAAATTTTCCCTGATGACCGTGACTAGAGGAAGGCTTGATAATCTTTGATAAACTCATCCTTTAAGCATTTTTTATCTTCTTCGCTAATAAAGGCTCCTTCAAGGGCATTCAAATTAACCCTTAAAAAATCCTTGGGCTCAAAATCATACCAGTCAGCAATTTTTTGATACTCCTGGTTTAAATCAGTATCACTTACTGTTCGATTGTCAGTATTAATGGTCACTAAGACACCTGCATCATATAAATCTTTAAAGGGATAATTTTCAAGGCTATCAATGGCTCTGGTCTGAAAATTACTGGTTGGTGCCATTTCGAAAACAATTCCCTGATCTTTTAGCCTAGCAAATTCTTGCGGAAAACTTCCAATCGCTACCCCGTGGCCAATTCTTTTGGCCCCAAGCTCAATTGATTCAAGAACATTTTGACCGCAACCACATTCTCCTGCATGAAGGGTCAAATTAATTCCCGCTTCCCTTATCCGCCTTAAAAGATTTGTAAACATGCTAGGTGGAAAATTCTTTTCATCCCCTGCCAAATCAAAGCCGTTAATATACTTGGACGAAAGTCCCCTTCTTGTAAAAAGATCTAAGAGACTAATAAGATCAGCCTCCCTTTCATGGCGAAGGCCACATATAATCCCACCCATCTTGATGTCAAAATCAGCTTCTGCCCTTTCAAAGCCAAGACAAACAGCTTCAACTACCTGCTTAAGACTCAATCCTTTTTTGGTATGGAGTCTTGGAGCAAAGCGGACTTCCATGTATTTGACCCTATCTAGCTTGGCCTGCCTAGCCAGATCATAGGCAGCCAGGGATAGATTTTCTGCGGTCTGTAAAAAGGGAAGAACAAAATCAAAGCAAAGCAAGTAATCGGCTAAAGAATTAACCTCCTTTGAGGCATGAATTTTTCCCTTAAGAACATCATCTTCCTGGGGAATTTCAATTTGTTCACTCCTTGCCAACTGTCTGATTAAATCCATGGACAGGGAACCATCCAGATGACAGTGAAGTTCTGTTTTGGGTAAGTTTTCGATTATTTCAGGTGTTAACACATTGGCCTCCAAAAAAGATTTTCTTTATAGAATATCGGATTTTTCCCAAAAAAGCAAGATAAGATGAAATTAGAAAGAAGATAAGAAGAATTTTGGATTAAAAAAAGCCAAGCATCAGCTTGGCTTTTACTTATTTAGCTTCAAAACCTTCGGCTAGAACCTCAGGAAATTCCTCACTTACAATTGCAGCACAACGGTCACATAGATTTTGTAGGTTTTCATTTTCGTTTGTTCCAACTGTTTCATCCAAACGACGGCAGCGATCACATACTTGGCCTGGTGCATGCTCAACAAGGATTGATACTCCTTCGAACTCTTGAGCTCCAGCAAGTTCTTGATCTGCAATGACAAAGTCTGAAACGATAAGAAGTTTTGCGATATCTTCGTTCATTGAAGCAAGGAGGGTACGTGTCACTTGGTCTGGGTGAACAGTAACTTTTGCCTCAAGCGATTTACCGATTACTTTTTCGTCACGGGCTACCTCAAGGGCCTTAAGGACCTTGTCACGGAAGTCCATGAAGGCAGCCCATGTGTCAGTAAGTTCTTCGACATTTGTGTAAGACTCTACTTCTGGCATTTCAGCAAGGTAGGCATATTCTGCTTCCTCGTCTTCAAGGTAGGTCCAGATTTCCTCAGCAGTGTGCGGGATGATTGGAACAAGAAGTTTTGTAAGTTTTACAAGGATTTCGTAGAAGACTGTTTGCATGCTGCGGCGAGCAAGGCTATCAGCTGCTTCGATGTAGACTACGTCTTTAGCGAAGTCAAGGTAGAATGAAGACAAATCGTTTGTTAGGAAGTTGAAGACTGTCTTATAAACGTTCATAAAGTCGTAGTCTTCGTAAGACTTAAGTGACGCTTCAACAACCTCATTTAGGCGGTTAAGGATGTACTTGTCTGAAGGGTGAAGGTCTGTGTAGGCCACTTCATTTTCTGCCTTCTTGTAGTCGCTTGAGTTTGCGATTAAAAAGCGAAGGGTGTTACGGATCTTACGGTAGGTTTCAGAAACCTGTCCAAGGATGTCCATTGATACACGAACGTCGCTTTCAGTGTCAACGCTTGCTACCCAAAGGCGGAGGATGTCAGCTCCGTACTGCTTAACAACAGTACCTGGTGTGATGACGTTTCCGAGTGACTTACTCATCTTGCGGCCTTCTCCGTCAAGGACGAAACCTTGTGAAAGAACAGCGCGGTAAGGTGACTCTTCGTTGATGGCAACACTTGTTGTGATACTTGAGTTGAACCATCCACGGTATTGGTCAGAACCTTCAAGGTAGAGGTCAGCAGGAAATGTTAGGTCAGGGCGTTGTCTTAGGACTGCTTCGTGAGAAGATCCTGAGTCAAACCAAACGTCCATGATGTCACTCTCTTTAGTGAAGACCCCATTAGGTGAACCTGGGTGAGTGAATCCAACTGGCAATAAGTCTTTGGCATCACGTTCCCACCAAATTTTAGATCCGTGTTCACGGAAAAGATCAGAGATGTGGTTGGTTGTTTCTGGTGTAATAATCGCTTCCCCATTTTCCGTATAGAAGATTGGAAGTGGCACACCCCAGGCACGTTGGCGGGAGATTACCCAGTCACCACGGTCGCGAACCATGTTGTAAAGACGTGTTTTACCCCAAGGCATAATCCAGTTAACACCTTCGATTGCATCTAAAATGTCGCCACGGAACTTGTCGATTGAGGCAAACCATTGTGGTGTCGCACGGAAGATAACTGGTTTTTTAGTACGCCAGTCGTGTGGGTAGCTGTGGGTGAAGAAGTTAAGTTTTAGGAGGGCACCTGATTCTTCAAGCATTTGAGAAACTTTTTTGTTACCTTCGTCGTAGAAAAGTCCTTCAAATCCTGGTGCTTCTTCTGTATAGTAACCACGGTCATCGATTGGGCTTAATACATCAAGCTTGTACTTACGGCTGAAGAAGTAGTCGTCTTCCCCGTGTCCTGGTGCCACATGTACTAGTCCTGTACCTGAATCAAGGGTTACGTATTCAGCGTTCATAACAAGGGTATCGCGGTCGTAGAATGGGTGACGGGCAACCATGTTGTCAAGTTCAGAACCCTTGATTGTTTGGATGATTTCGAATTCTTCCCAACCAAGCTCACTTGCTACTGAATCAACAAGCTCACTTGCTACTAGGAACTTACGGTTATTCGTTGAAACTAGGACATAGTCATAATCTGGATGGGCAAAGATTCCAAGGTTTGAAGGAATTGTCCAAGGTGTAGTTGTCCAGATAACGAACTCAGTATCTTCTGGAAGAAGACCGCGAGTATCAACAGCCTTGAAGGCAACAAAGATTGATGCAGAACGAACGTCTTGGTATTCAATCTCAGCTTCCGCTAGACTTGATTCACTTGATGGTGACCAGTAGATTGGTTTTTGTCCCTTGTAGATATAGCCTTTTTCAGCCATTTTCCCAAAGACCTTAATTTGAGCTGCCTCATATGACGGGTCAAGGGTTACATATGGATGCTCCCAGTCAGCCATAACACCAAGGCGTTTGAAGTCTTCACGTTGTGTATCAACCTGACTTAGGGCATACTTGCGGCACTCTTCAAGATAGTCAAGAAGATCCATTTCCTTACGCTTGATTCCTTTTTTAGCAAGAACCTGCTCGATTGGTAGACCGTGAGTGTCCCAACCTGGAACAAGTGGTGCACGAAAGCCCGTCATATTCTTATAGCGAACAATGATATCTTTTGAAATCTTGTTGAGGGCGTGTCCTACGTGGATGTTTCCATTAGCGTAGGGAGGGCCATCATGAAGCATGAATGATGGTTTGTCTTCATTTTGTTTTAGACGGGCACTGTAAAGGTCAGCCTGGTACCAGCCTTCTTGCCAAATTGGCTCCTTGGTTGGAAGACCAGCACGCATTGGAAAAGCAGTTTTTCCAAGATTTAATGTATCTTTTACTTTCATTTTATTTATCCTTTTCTTAAAAATATAAAAAGGCTCCTCGTCAAGGGACGAAAAGCCGTGGTACCACCCTAATTTACAGCAAAACTGCTGCATCTTAATCTCTTAACGCGAGTAACGTCTCAACTTAACAGATGATCTGACCCATCCTTCAGTAAAAGATAAAGTAGGTGATAAAAATACATTCAGTGATTCCAGGGCTTCCACCATCTCCCAGTCGCTATAAATATGAATGTATCTTCCTGTCCTTAATTTTTTATTATTCTTCTTCCTTTGAAGCTTGATCAATTGCATCAGCAATCTCAGCAAGTGGAACTCTTGATGTATACTGCTCCCCTTCAAATGTTTCTTCAACAATCCTTCTAAGAACCTCATCCTGGTTAGGAATATAGGTTGAAACTGGCCTGAAGATTTCATCCCATTCAGCATCATTAATGCTATCAAGCTGAGCTTGTACAGTCATTTGGATTCTTTGGTGGTATGAACGAAGATTTCGTTTCAACTCATCAGTTTCCCTGACCAGGCGAACAGCGTCATCACGAGCTGTATCAAGAATGATTTGTCCTTCACTCTTAGAAGCTGTAATGATTGCATTAGCCTTTTGACGGGCATCTGTTAAAATATTTTCAGCCTCCGTATCAGCCTGAGCTCGAACATTGTCTGATGTATCTTGGGCAATGATAAGCGACTTGTTGAGGGAATCTTTCATCTCTTCGAAGTATTCAACCTTCTCAGCAAGATTCTTGTTCTCACGTTCTAATTCCTTAACCTTTTGGGCATAATAATCATAGTCGCGTACGATAATATCAAAGAAGTCTTCAACCTCTTTTTTATTATAACCCCTCATCTGCGTTGAAAAATCTTTATTCTGAATATCTAAACTATTTAAAACCATACGACCTCCCTAGGATATTATTTATTTTTTGTAATTGCAACCTCAACCCTTAACTTATCCTTTTTACTCAAAGAAAGTTCATTTATTAAAGTGAATCTCCCATATCCCCTAACGCTTATTAAATCACCAAGCTCAAGAAGTTTTTCCTTCTTATCTTCCACTGAATAATTTAATTTTACTAGTCCTTTTTCAATCAAATCAGAAGCTATCTTCCTTGAAAGATTGAAGCTACTGGCCACAAGTTTATCAAGACGCAAGCTAGAAACCGACAAAAGCTTAATTTTCGAAGGCTCACTAACCTGCTCAAGTCCTATTGCTTGATCAAGGGGTATGCCCCGTAATTTTACACCTAATTTGCCAATTTTACTAATATTTTCCTCTAAAAAAGAAAGCAACTTAGAATCAACATAAAATTGAGCCCGGTCATCAGTAACGATAATATCACCAATTTTAGACCTATTTAAGCCTGTTTGACCCAAAAGGGTACCAAGAATCTGCGAATGACTAATTTTAGCAAATTTACTAGGAAATCTTATGT
This sequence comes from Streptococcaceae bacterium ESL0729, assembly GCA_029391995.1. Classification (NCBI taxonomy): domain Bacteria; kingdom Bacillati; phylum Bacillota; class Bacilli; order Lactobacillales; family Streptococcaceae; species Streptococcaceae bacterium ESL0729. The sequence goes on along the minus strand of CP113924.1, from coordinate 351,590 downwards.
CAACCAAGGCCAAATCAAAATCAGAGACATCAAGGACATAAAAATCAGGGGCCAAGATGGCCTTAACCATCTCCGTGTCAGCCAGGCCAGCACTTGAGTAAATGCAAACGTTACTAGCCTTAGCCAAACTTTCCAAGATCATATACTCCCTAGGATTTAAAAAATCACTGCTTATAATCTCATAGTTGAAATTAACCCGGTCTATCTTGTCTTGACTTCGATCAATGAATTCTCTTTCCTCAGGCTTAAAATGCTGGTATACATCCTTCATCTAAAAAAGAAAGATAAGTAGTCTTTGAAGAATCTGAAGGGAGAAGACAGCAACCCAGACCGTAAAGTCAAAATTCCCAAAGGTTAAATCCAAGTTTTTAAAAAGATTCAAATAAGGCATAGAAAGATCAGCAATGACCTCTCCAAGCTTGCTGTCACGAAGACCTGGAATCCAGCTCATGATAGCATAAATTACTAAAATCAGCGAATAAATGCTTATTAGTCTGTACAATAAATTTATAATCATTCAGAACTCCTATAAATTGAACTCATCATAGTTTTGGCGAGCCAGTAAACTTAATTCAGCACTTGCTTCAACTGAAACACTGGCTGGAGTTAGAAGGAAGATTTGGCCACCAACGTTTTGGATGTCCCCGTCCAGGGTATAAACCACCCCTGTAAAGAAGTCGATGCTTCGTCTAGCTTGAGCATCATCCATAAGTTTGAAGTTTACTACGACACTTTCATCATCTCTTACAAGACTTGCAATATCCATGATGTCCCCGTAAACACGTGGTTCTCTAATGGCAATTTTTGAAAATTTTTCTTCCCGACTCATTCCGTGAAAGCGACCTTTTTCTTCCATTTTATTTGTTTTAAAGTCACCTGCTTGGATTTTTTGGCTGCTAGATTTAGCTGAGCTTGTGGCCTGCCCCTTAGTAGATTTACCCTGCTCTCTTAAATCTTTTTGGTGCTCATAAGAATAAGCTGACTTTCTTTGGTCCTTATTCTCAGGTTTTTGGTGATTTTTACTAGCTTGTTGTGAATTTTTTGGGGCTTGATCCCTTCTAATAGTTAAGAGAGAAGGATCTTCAGACTGACCATAGTTGTCAACCTTTTTTTCATCATCATAATCTTCTTCATCTTCCCCTAAAAAGAAAGATTTCATCTTTTCATATATATCTTTTACATTATCCATAATTAATTTAGTCCCTTAAAAAACTCACTCCCTATTCTAATAAAAGTTGCACCACTTTCAACAGCTTCTTGATAGTCCCGGCTCATCCCCATACTCAATTCCCTGCAAGGTACATTTTCAAGCTTGAGGCTTTTAATGGCCTCTTGTAGCTCTTTAGTCCTTGAAAAAATTGCAGTAAGTTCTTCCCGGCTAGCACTGAAAGGTGCCATGGTCATGAGACCTACTATTTTGATCTTTGGTAGATTATTTATTTCCAAAACAGCAGCTTCAAGCTGGTCAACCAAGAAACCGTGCTTACTTTCTTCTTCTGATACGTTAACCTGAAGGAAGCAGTTTATTTGATGGTTGGCCCGCTTTGAAATTTCCTCAGCCAGTCTTATTGAATCCAAAGCATGAAAGTAGTCAACATAGTTTATAACGTCCTTCACCTTTCGCCTTTGTAAACTTCCAATTAGATGCCAGCTTATATCCAAATCTTTTAAAGACTGATACTTATCAAGAAATAAATCAACCCGATTTTCTGCTAAATTATTAATTCCAGCATCTACAAGTTGTCGTGCAGCGGACTCATCAACATACTTAGTCACTCCGACTACTGTTACTGAACCCTCTGCACGACCTGCTTGATTTTCGATTTTTTTCAGTTTACAGAGAACAGCTTCTACATTCTCCGCTATTGTCATATTTATTTGTTGCGGAAAAATGGAGGTGTATCCAAATTATCTTCCTCAATTTGAGTAGTTTGATTTGGTACATTGAATTTGCTGATTGATGCTTGCTCATCACGGCTACTTACTTGGTTGGGACGTGCTTGATTTGAATCACGACGCAAATCCCATTCACCAAAGGCTGATTTTTGATTTTGATTTTGGCTTACAACCTTAGTATCCTTACGACGAACATCGTTACTTGCTGAATTATCCCCTGCTGAAGTTCCTAAAATACGACGACGTGGTTGTTCTGCTTGTTGGTTGACAACACGTTTAACTTCTTCCTTATCAACACCAGTTGCTACAACTGTAACGCGGATTTCACCTTGCAGGCTATCGTCAATGGCTGTTCCAAGTAAGATATTTACATCATGACCTGCTGCTTGGATAACGATTTCTGATGCATCTTGAGCTTCTGATAGAGACATATCAAGACCACCTGTAACGTTCAAGAGAACATTTTCAGCTCCATCAATTGTTGTTTCAAGTAGTGGTGAGTAGATAGCTTGACGAGTAGCTTCGATAACACGGTCGTCACCTTCAGCAACTCCAATACCCATAAGAGCATCACCCTTGTTTGCCATTACTGTCTTAACGTCAGCAAAGTCAAGGTTAATCATACCTGGGCTTGTGATAAGGTCGGTAATCCCTTGAACACCTTGGCGAAGAACATTGTCTGCTTCACGAAGGGCTTCTGTAAGTGGAGTCTTCTTGTCTACGATTTCAAGTAGGTTATTGTTTGAAATGATAAGTAGGGTATCAACATTTTCCTTAAGTTCAGCGATACCTTCAGCGGCATGGTAGCCACGTTTTGATCCTTCAAAACCAAAGGGACGAGTTACGACACCAACAGTAAGTGCTCCTAAGCGTTTTGCGATTCCAGCGATAACTGGTGCAGCTCCTGTACCAGTTCCACCACCCATACCAGCAGTGATAAAGACCATGTCACTTCCAGCAAGAGCTTCTTCAATTACTTCTTCACTTTCCTCAGCAGCCTTACGACCAACCTCAGGAACAGCTCCGGCACCAAGTCCACGAGTAAGCTTTGGACCGATTTGGATAACAGTGTCAGCCTTAGAAGAACGTAGGGCTTGAACGTCTGTGTTTGCTGCGATGAATTCAACACCACCAACTTGTTCTTCAACCATGCGGTTGATGGCGTTACCACCACCTCCACCAACACCAATAACCTTGATTACTGCACCTTGTTGATCACCATCAAATAAAAATTCCATGTTTATCTCTCCTCTTAATCAAACATGCTAGAAAACATGTCTTTTAACCGGTGAACTAAGCCACCATCTTTTTTATTAATCTTGTCTTCTTGAACTGACTCTTTATAGTCGTCAGCTACAGGTTCAGAATACTCATCTGAAGCTGATTCTTCATAGTAGACATCTTCTTGACTTTCCCTTGAAAAATCTTCTGTATATGTCTCTTGCTTCACAACTGAAGCTTGGACTAAACTGTCAATATCACTTCTGCCACCAACATAGTCAACAATACTTAAAACATTGGCAAAAATTGGATTTCGAAGTCCCATTTCAGCAGGTACAAATAAGCGAACATTAGTTCCTAAAACTTGACTGGCCAACTCAACAATCCCTGGCATGGCAGCACCACCACCAAGCAGAACAAGACCTCCTGGGTAATCACTCACATGATTATCCTTTAGATTTCTTTTCACGCGTTCAAAAATTTGAGTTAGGCGGGCTTCAAGGATTTGTGACAGGTAGTACTCATCAACTGCTTCTGGCTCGTTCTTGCCAACAACATCAACTAGGAAACGTTCATCTTTACTTGCACGGCTTGTACTTGCTTCACCGTAATTAACTTTTAAGTCTTCTGCAATTTCAACAGTTGTGTTTAAAACTGTCGAAATATCCTTGGTCGCGTAATCGCCACCTTCAGGACTTACATCAAGATACTGTAAATTTTGATCCTTGATGCTGATGATTGAGGTTTGTCCAGCCCCAAGGTCAACAATTGTTGTACCAAATTCGCGTTCTCCCTCACTAAGGACATAATTTGTAAGAGATAGGGGACTTATTACAATGTTTTCAACAAACAAACCTGCACGCTCAACAGACTTACGAAGATTATGGATGATGGTTCTTGGTCCAGTGTAGAGAAGACCTCTCATCTCAAGGCGTACTCCAAACATTCCGCGAGGGTCTGTAATACCTTCAAAACCGTCAACCGTAAATTCCTTAGGTAAAACTGCAACAATCTCTCTTTCAGGTAAGACGCTACGTAAGAGGGCATTGTCGACAACCTGTTCGACATCCTTGTCTGTTATTTCTTTTGAACCATTTGCAATTGGAATCATCCCTTGACAAAAATCAACTTCAAGCATGTTAGCAGGTAAGCCCACATTCACACCAGTTATTTTGACACCTGAACGTTCCTCAGCTGCTTCAACTGCTTTTTTAATGGATACAGCAACCTTATCAATATCAACTATGATTCCATTTTTTAAGCCTTCGCTCTTGGCATTGCCCACACCAATTATATTCATATCACCACGGATGTATTCAGCAACCAACACCTTTATTGTGTTAGTTCCGATATCAATACCCGTAAAAAGTCCACTTTTGGCCATCAAAGTGACTCCTTTCCTCTTCTTAAAGTACATTTTTAGTTAGCTTAATCATTTTTTTAGTAAAGTAGATAATATTCCTAGTCTAAGATATTAACACTCATTCAGTATTTTAACATAATGAGCCAGTAAAGCAATAACTTACCCTATTTTTCCAATATTATTTTCACTAAATTACCCCTCAAATTGTAGCTTAATTAAAGCCTAATCATCATTCTAAATTATCCATTAAATCCTTTAGTTGACTGATTTGCTGGTCAGTCCATTGGTTGGCTCTAGGCTTTTTATCAATCATGTTGGTGGTATAATTTTTTAATTCCTTTTTACCAACACCAACCAGCCGTTCAAGCTCCCTGGCTGAAATTCTTGCAGCCCCTTGGTTAAAGACCACCCACTGTTCTGCCAGATCACTTGTTGCCACATAAACTTGGGTCAAAAGGTCATTACACTCTCCAGCCAAACGTTCAATATAAGAATCAGCCGTCTCATCTTCTTCCGTGAAAACAACCAGCACATTATACTTTTTAAACGAGCTCCTCACTCCAGGAACGTACTGGGCATCAAATACGCAAACTACCTCTATTCCTTCAAAGTTAGCATACTCGGATAATTTTTCTAATAGATAATCCCTAGCTTCCTCCAGGCGATTGTGTTGAAAGGCTGACCTTGTTTTTTTCCAGGCTCCAATCATATTATAACCATCAACAATCAGTAGTTGCTTTCTCATCAAAATCCCCTATTTCTTGCTACTTCATACATGAGAATGGCACTGGCAACACCTGCATTAAGGCTTTGGACATGCCCAGTCATTGGGATTGTTACCATCTCGTCTACCTGCTTCTTAATATTTGCTGAAACACCACGTCCTTCACTGCCAATGATAAGGGCGATTTTTCCGCTTGTATTCCACTTGGTGTAGTTAGTACCTTCCATGTCAGTACCAAAGGTCCAAAAGCCTGCTTCTTTAAGCTTGTCCAAGGTCTGGCTAAGATTTGTGACGCGGGCTACAGGCACATGTTCAACTGCTCCAGTACTTGCCTTAACAGCTGTCGGGGTAATCCCAACGGCACGGTGTTTAGGGATGATAATCCCTGTTACACCCGTTGCGTCAGCAGTCCTTAGGATAGATCCCAGATTGTGGGGGTCAGTTAGGCCGTCAAGGATAAGGATGAAGGGATTCTCCTCAGCTGAAGCCTTAGTAAGAAGGTCACTAAGTTCAGCATAGGCATAGGCACTAGTTTTAAGGACAAAACCTTGGTGGACACCGCGGTCAGTCATCTTATCTAGTTCTGCTTTTTTCTCAAAGGAAATTGATACCTTCTTGTCAGCAGCAAGGGCCTTCATCTCCTCAAGATTTTTCCCCTTAAGGTCTGCTTGAATATAAAGCTTGTTACCAGTCCCAGCATTTAGAGCCTCACGGACGGCATGGACCCCGTAGACCATGTCATTATTTTCAACTTCTAAAGGTTCAGTGTTTTCACTTGATGTGAAATTTTTGCGGCCGTCAAAGTTCTTTTTACTGCGGAAATCTTTAGCTTTTCCGTCATATCTTTTCTTGTTTTTAAAAGAATTATTTTCTTGTTTTCTCATTGGTCTTCCTGTCTATATAAATAAAATCCTATGCCTAATTATAGCATAAGATTTTATTTGTTTTAATTACTATCCTCTTGGTCTTTTTCTTCAATCTTTTGCAGGCACCAATTTACGACCTCAGTCAGACGTGTATCTTGCCCAGTCAAGTGAAGATAACCCATAACAGCCTCAAAGCCAGTCGAAACCCGGTAGGTGAGGATGTCAGCATTCTTGGCCTTGGTCTTACTGTTGGCGTTTCGCCCGCGCTTAAAGTAGCCCCATTCCTCATCACTAAGGAGCTTCTCCTCCTCCATCTGAGAAATCAGCCAGGCCTGGGCACGTGCTGAAACGAACTTTGTCGCACTCTTATGAAGGCGGTTGGGCTTGGTTAGACCCGCGTGAATCAAGTGGTCACGGACATAAACCTCATAGATTGCGTCACCTACATAGGCAAGGGCAATCCCGTTTATTAGTTTAACGTCAACCTTAGCCACGACGCCACCTCACTCCCTCTTTTGTATCTTCAAGGATGATACCCTGCTCACGCAGGTCATCACGAATCTTGTCAGCAAGGGCAAAATCACGCGACTTCCTTGCCTCTTCCCGGTCCAAAATCAATTGGTCGATGTCTGAGTCAAGAAGCCCTGCTTCAACAAAGGCGATACCCAAGATATCTAGGACCTCATTAAAGAAGGCAAGAGCCTCAGGACTGGCATTTCCTGAATTGACGTGGCGGATAAAGTCGTAGAAAACAGTGAGGCCGTTAGCGATATTAAAGTCGTCATCCATGGCTTCTATGAAGCCCTCCCTAAAGGCGTCAATTGATTGATCATCCTCGACAAAATTTCCCTTTTCCAGCTTGAATTTCAGATTCTCGTAGGCTGTTTTAATCTTTGTAAAATTATTTTCAGCATCCATCATGTTTTCATCAGAGAAGAGAAGGGGCCTTCTGTAATGAGTTGTGGCAAGGAAGAAGCGAAGGATACTTCCATCCACAACCTCAAGCATGTCGTGGACTGTCTTGAAGTTTCCAAGGGATTTACTCATCTTCTCGCCACTACTTGTCGTTACAAAACCATTGTGGAGCCAGTAATTGGCAAACTTCTTGCCAGTTTTTGCCTCAGACTGGGCAATCTCATTGGTATGGTGGGGAAATTCAAGGTCTTGTCCGCCACCATGAATGTCAATGGTATCCCCAAGGAGATTATTTGCCATAACTGAGCATTCAATATGCCAGCCTGGTCTACCTAATCCCCAAGGACTTTCCCAAGATGGTTCATTAGCAGGGACACTCTTCCAAAGGGCAAAATCAAGGGGGTCAATTTTTCCAGTATCCCCGTCAACACGCCCACTTCTTCCCTCTTCCAGTTCATCCAGGTTTTTACCAGCAAGCTTCCCGTAATCCTTTGATTTACGTACCTTGAAATAGACATTGCCAGATGACTCATAGGCAAAATCTTTTGCAATCAGCTCAGCTATAAAGCTAATAATCTCATCCATGAAGTCCATAACACGGGGATTTTCACTGGCTTTTTTTACACCCAGGCGTTCAACATCTTCAAAGAAGGCTCCAATATAATTATCTGTGAAATCCTTGATATCAAGTCCGGCTTCAAGGGCTCCTTTAATAATCTTATCATCTACATCTGTAAAATTTGAGATATAGGTTACCACGTAACCACGGTACTCAAGATAACGTCTAATTGTATCAAAGGCAACAACGCTTCTTGCATTTCCGATATGGATGTAGTTATAAACCGTAGGGCCACAGACATACATCTTAACCTTGCCCTCTTCTAGGGGGTAAAAATCTTCCTTTGTGCGAGTAAGTGTATTGTAAAGTTTAATCATATCAGTCTCTCTTGTTCTTTAAGTAAAACTTCCTCATACGAAAAAGTAAAAGAAAATTAGGAACAATTTTCTTTTACCCAGTCTTCTAGTCTTCGTCGGCCCTAGGAATTAGTACCTTGTGGCTTACGTCAATTCTTCCGCGGTCATCAATTTTGATAACCTTAACCTTAATTGTGTCACCAATGTTTACAACATCTTCAACCTTGTCTGTCTTAGCCCAGTCAAGTTCAGAAATATGAAGGAGGGCACCTGTTGTCCCAAAGAGATTGACAAAGGCTCCGAATTTTTCAATCCTTGTTACCTTGGCATCGTAGATGTCACCAACTTTTGCTACCTTAACGATTGCCTCAATAATTTCCATGGCACGCTTAATGGCAGCAGCGTCACTTGAGAAGATGGCAACAAGCCCATCTTCGTCGATATCAATCTTAACGCCTGTTTCAGCGATGATTTTATCAATTGTTTCCCCACCCTTACCGATAACAAGTTTGATCTTATCAACATCAATTTGCATGGTTTCAATTTTTGGTGCAGTTGGAGCAAGCTCTGGACGAGGGGCTGCAATTGTGTTTTCAATGACGTCAAGGATTTCAAAACGGGCACGTTTGGCCTGCTCAAGAGCCTCAGTTAGGATGGCTGGCGTAATTCCGTCAATCTTGATGTCCATTTGAAGGGCTGTAATCCCTTCACGTGTTCCTGCAACCTTAAAGTCCATGTCCCCAAAGTGGTCTTCAAGACCTTGGATGTCTGTAAGGACTGTGTAGTTTTCACCGTCTGAGATTAGACCCATGGCAATCCCTGCAACTGGAGCCTTGATTGGCACACCACCAGCCATAAGGGCAAGGGTTCCGGCACAGATTGAGGCCTGTGAGCTTGATCCATTTGATTCAAGAACTTCTGCCACTAGACGGATTGCGTATGGGAAGTCTTCAACTGAAGGCATAACCTGTTCAAGGGCACGCTCACCTAGGGCACCGTGACCGATTTCGCGGCGTCCTGGAGCCCCGTAACGTCCTGTTGAACCCACAGAGTACTGCGGGAAGTTGTAGTGGTGCATGAAGCGTTTTTTGTACTCTTCACCAAGTCCATCAATTACCTGAGCTTCGCTCATTGGGGCAAGTGTTAAGACTGAAAGGGCCTGAGTTTGTCCGCGGGTAAATAGTCCTGAACCGTGAACCTTAGGTAGGAAGTCAATTTCAGCGTCAAGTGGACGGATTTCGTCAATCTTACGGCCATCAGGGCGAACCTTGTCTTCAGTAATTAGGCGGCGGACTTCAGTGTGTTCCATGATTTCAAGGATTTCCTTAACCTCACGCATGATACGGGTATAGTTTTCATCCTCGGCGAATTTTTCCTCGTATTCAGCAATTACACGATCGCGTACTTCATTTGTTGCATCTTCACGGGCCAGTTTTTCTTCAACTTGGACAGCAGCCTGGAGGTCAGCATTGTATTTTTCAATAATTTCAGCTTGTAAATCTGCATCAACTTGAAGGAGCTCAACTTCGGCCTTAATTTTTCCAACTTCAGCAACAATCTTATCTTGGAATTCGATTAACTCGATTACAGCTTCGTGTCCGCGTAGAAGGGCTTCAAGCATGATTTCTTCAGATAGCTCTTTGGCACCTGACTCAACCATGTTGATGGCATCGCGGTTTCCGGCTACTGAAAGATCAAGCAGGCTGACTTCTTTTTGGGCCTCAGTTGGGTTGATGATGATCTCACCATCGATATAGCCGACCTCAACTCCTGCGATTGGTCCGTTGAAGGGGATATCAGAAATTGAAAGGGCAAGACTTGAGCCAAACATGGCAGTCATGGCAGCTGTTGCATTTTCGTCATATGAAAGAACGGTGTTGATTACCTGAATCTCATTGCGGAATCCTTCCTCAAACATGGGACGGATGGGACGATCAATCAAACGGGCATTAAGGGTAGCATCTGTTGAAGCACGCCCCTCACGCTTGTTAAAGCCCCCTGGGATTTTTCCAGCGGCATACATCTTCTCTTCGTAGTTGACCTGAAGGGGGAAGAAGCCACCATCTTTCATCTCCTTACTCATGGTTGCTGCTGTAAGAACGGTTGTTTCCCCGTAGCGAATGACTGCTGCTCCATTTGCCTGCTTAGCAACTTGACCAACTTCAACGATTAGAGGACGGCCGTAAAATTCTATTTCAAAAACTTTTTTTGACATTTTTTCACCTTTTTTCTTTATCTACGCCCTTCTAGACAAAGGTCAACCCATTACAAATGAGCTCAACTTTGCTTAGAATCAGACGCAAGTAACATTTTACCAAAAAATAATCTATCTTACTAGCTTGGTAAATCCTAAGCCCAGCTAAATTAAAAAAAGGAGATAGATTTATCTCCTTTTCATGCTCCTTGAGCTGCTCAATTTATTGGCCGCTGGTTGCTGTATTTTGCGTATCAGCTGCCTCATTTGAACCATCAGCTGCTTGGTTTTCCTGATTTTTATCTTCAGTTGCCTTTTTATCACTGGCATCTTCTTTTGCTGGTGGATTTCCCTTGGCATATGAGAAAATTCCAGCTTCCATGTCAATATCACTTGCTTCTGTTAAACTCTCCTTAATACTTGTATAGTAAGGAAGTTTTAAGGTCATCTCGCTTAAGGGGACAATGATTCGATTACCATCTCTTAAATCTAGGGTTAGAAGGTCAGATGTAGCCTTACTTGGTGTTTTTTCGACACGGGCTATCTGGCTGCTTATTTCCTCATTTAGGCTGGTATAGGCTTTTATAAATTGCTCAACCTCACTCTTATCTGTCATCTCGACCAAAAGAGGAAGTTTTTTGTCAGTTTTATCCTCAGTAATTTTAGCATCTGTCAGATATATACCGTCTGAAAGGACGGGATAGTAGTCTTCCCCGTGCTTGATATAGGCTATCTCAGGATATTCCTTAACTGCTATCAACACCTTATTAGGAAAGGCAAGGGAAAGCTTGGTTGATTCAACCCTTGGAAAACTTTTAGTAATGGCACGCTCGATGCGACCTCGGTTAAGATAGATATGAATTATCTTGTCGTTTAACCTAAGCCCTGAAGCCTCAGCAAGAGACTCGACACTTTCACTCGCTTCACCTTTAATTTGAAATTTACCAATCTTACTGTAAGGACTGACAAAGTAAGCACTTGTCCCAAAAACTAATAGAAAGACAAGTAGGACGGCCCACATTTTCTTAAATACAGAAAAAATTGGCTCCTTCTCCTCCGTAGAAGCTTTTTCATCACTAGCTACAGAATCATCTTCCTCCATAATTGTTTCAGCTGGGTCACCTTCTTCATCACTTGCAGAATTAGATTTTTTTTCAACCGCATCATCTACTAATAGATCCTCTTCTGATTCGGCTAATAAGGCTTCTTGTTCAGCCAATCTATTTTTTTCCCGCAGTTCAGCTTCAGACTCAAGGTGCTTCTCTTGCCAGGGACTTAATTCCTTGTGTTCTTCTTGCTCTTTATTTTCTTCATTATTTTTTGACATATTTTTATACTAAACAACTTTTAATCACTTGATACAAGCGAATATTTGAGTCTGGTACTCCTTCTCTAAGTGATGCTTCAGACATCTTTCGATAAATGGATTCATTAGAAAATATTTTTTCAACTTCTAATAGGATTCTATCACCCGTAAGATCAGCGTCTGCAATAACCTCTGCTGCTCCTGTTTTTTCCAAGGTCTGAGCATTTTTTTCTTGATGACTTCCAGGGTCATGGGGGCTTGGGATGAGGATTGTTGGCAGTCCCAAGGCTGTAGCTTCAGCGATGGTGGTAGCACCCGCACGACTTACCAAAAGGTCAACATTTGACATGATTTCTGACATGTTAGAAATATAGGGGACAACTGCGATATTATTCTCATGGTCATATTTCTTAAAGGTCTCCTCATATTCCTTATAATAGTGTTCGCCAGCCACATAAACAACCTGATAATTTTTACCAATGAATTTTGGTAGGACGTCAAGCATGGCTTCATTGATGGTAAAGGCACCTCTTGACCCCCCAAAGATCAAAACAGTCTTTCTTTCAGTCGACATGTTAAAAATCCCTAAGGCACCAGGAACAAAGAGATCAGCCATCTCCTGAGCCCTAGGATTTCCAGTGTAAACCGCCTTGTCCTCAGGAAAAGACTGAGCTGTTCCTTGAAAGCCCAAGGCTACCTTTTGAGCATAGCGACTTAAAAATTTATTAGTAAGGCAGGGGATACTATCCTGCTCATGTAAAACGGCAGGAATACCCAAGCGACCAGCAGCATAAACAACCGGTGCTGAAACATAACCACCCATGCCAAGAACAATATCAGGCTCAAAATCCCTTAAAATATCCTTGGCCTCACCAAGAGATTTAACAAATTTGTAGGCAATCTTAAGGTTGGCTAGATCAAAATCCCTTTTAAAGGCTTGGACGTCAACCGTCCTAAAGTCAATGCCAAGCTCAGGTACGAGCTTACTTTCAAGTCCATGTTGGCTTCCAACATACAAAAGCTCAACTTGAGAGTCAATATTTTTCAAATATCTAATAAATGCTAAAGCTGGATAGACGTGTCCCCCTGTTCCACCACCAGTTACTACGATTTTCATAAACTTTCCTTTATTTTTTCAATTTCTTTAATGAAAATATCTCCACGAATTTCAAAGTTTGGATACTGATCCCAACTAGCATTGGCAGGGCTTAAAAGGACTGTATCGCCAGCTTGTGCATGGTCATAAGCTAACCTAGCTGCTTCAGCTACGTCCTTACTTTCCAGCAGAAAAATACCCTGGCTTTCAGCAAGTTCCTTTAACTTAGGTGCAGTCTGACCAAAAACAATCATTCCCTTTAGATTTTCAATATCAGAACTTAACTCTTCAAAGCCATTACCTCGATCAAGCCCACCAGCAAGTAGCCACAATTTATCATTTTCAAAACCACTTAGGGCCTTTTGAGTCGCTAGGATATTGGTAGCCTTACTATCATTGTAAAACTTGATATCATCAATACTTGCAACAAACTGCAGACGGTGTTTAACACCTGAAAAATGTGATAAAACCTCAATGATTGAAGCATTTGTTGCCCCCTTTAATTTGCTAACAGAAATAGCGGCAAGGGCATTTTCTAAATTATGGTCCCCAGGTAGAGAAAGATCAGCTACATCCATGACGTACTCGTCCTGATAATAAATTTTCCCGTCTTGAGCGTAGGCTCCGTTCACCTTGTCAGTACTTGAAAAGAAAACAACCTGAGCCTTAGTCTCTTGGGCCAAATCCCTTAAACGCTTCTGATTATAATTTAAGACCAAATAATCATCTTGGTCCATATTTTCTTGGATTCGCCACTTGGCTGCCTCATAATTTTCCTGGCTACCGTGATAGTCAAGATGGGCTGAGAAAATATTAGTAATAAGTGCAATATGAGGATGAAACTCATCTATGCCCATCAATTGAAAGCTTGACAGCTCCATAACCAAGGTATCTGTACTAGTAGCTTTAGTAGCGACATCACTTGCTGGAAAACCAATATTTCCAGCTAACTTAGCTGACATACCTGATCCATTTAAAATATCAGCAATCATGGTAGTGGTGGTGGTCTTACCATTTGACCCTGTAATTCCAATAATATCAGCCTGGCTGATTAAATAGGCAAGCTCAACTTCGGTTATAACAGGAATACCCTTAGAAAGAGCCCTTGCTACCATAGGATTTTCATAGGGGATACCAGGATTTTTAACCAACAAAGAAAAATCTTCATCAAGAAGTTCAAGGGGATGGCTACCACTTATTACTCGGATACCTTTTTCTAGTAGCTCTTGCCCCTCAACATTTTCATCAATTTTTTTGCCGTCATTAACTGTAACAAAAGCCCCTAAACTATTAAGGACTTTTGCTGCACTTGCTCCACTTTTTGCAAGCCCTAGAACCAAAACTTTTTCATTTTGAAATTTTGAAATTTTTTTCATGGTAACCATCCACCGCCTTCTTTTACTATATAAGAGTTTACTTTTTTTGATGGATTTTTTCAAGTTTTTCATGAATTTAATAAGTAAATTACAGTCTTTTAATGAGCCTGTCATCTAAATATAAAAAAACAGGGAAAATCAGCTCCTTTCCCCCGCTCTTTAATCTCTTTCTTCCTGGCCAGTACGAATTTTAATAACCCTTTCAATCGGTGAAATAAATATTTTCCCGTCACCCGCTTCACCCGTATAGGCAGCCTGGCAAATGTCTTCAACTATTTGATCTACTAGATTATCAGTGCAGATAATTTCCACCTTTACTCTGGCAAGCAACATGGGTTGAATGGCCCTACCACGAATATATTCCTTAAAGCCCTTTTGTTCCCCAAAGCCAAGCACCTGACTAACAGTCATTCCTGTTATTTGACTATTGTCAGCCCACTTAACCTTAAGGTCCTCAAGTTTTTCAGTTCGAATAACCGCTTCTATTTTCTTCATCTGCTCCCCCTCTAACTATCTAATCCCATAAATGTTGGATAGGCAGTCTCATCGTGCTCACTATCGTCTAATCCAATGGCTTCAGCCCGGTCTTCAACACGAAGTTTGACAAAAATGCTTATAAATTTCGCAATTATCCAGGTCATGGCAACCGATAAAATAATGGTGAAAACAATGGCTTCAAACTGGGCCAAAAATAATTTGATATCACCAAAGACTAGCCCATAATAGCCTTCTTCTGGACTTAGAGCTTCCTTAGTAAATAATCCAGTTGCCAGGCCTCCAAAAATACCACCAATTGCATGGCAACCAAAGGCATCCAAGGAGTCATCATAAGAAAATACCTGCTTGACCTTAGAAATGGCAAAGTAACAAATTGGACTTACCAAGAGTCCGATAAGAACTGCTGCCCAAAGGGGAACAAAGCCTGCACCAGGAGTTATCCCAACTAAACCTACAACCAGGCCAGTAGATGCTCCAACAAGGGTTGGTTTTTTGATTAAAATTAATTCAATGACAATCCACGAAAACATGGCCGCAGCCGCCGCTAGATGGGTGGTCATAAAGGCGTGAACAGCAAGACCACTGGCTTCAAGGGCACTACCTGCATTAAAACCAAACCAACCAAACCATAACAAACCAGCACCCAAAAGAACAAAGGGAACATTGTGAGGACGGTATTCCAAGTGATTGTATTCCCTACGCTTGCCAAGAATTAAGGCAAGTACCAGTCCCGATACACCACTTGATATATGAACCACATTTCCTCCTGCAAAGTCAATGGAATGAATCTTTTGAAGTAAACCGCCGCCCCATACCATGTGGGCTAATGGATAGTAGACTAAAAGCAGCCAAAGGGGAATAAAGAGTAGTAAGGCCTGCATTCGCATCCTTCCAGTAACTGATCCGGTTAAAATTCCAATGGTAATTATTGAAAACATCATTTGAAAACCAGCAAATAGACCATCAGAAATTTTCAGAGAATGAATGCTATTATCAAACATACTCACATTATCCAAGAAGATATGCTTTAAATTTCCAAAGAATAGGTCGTCTCCGCTAAAGGATAGGCTATAACCTACTGCAAACCACATAAGCGAGGCCAGAGCCAATGATACTACTGCCATCATCATGGTGTTCAATACATTTTTACGACGCTCAAGACCCCCGTAAAAGAAAGCCAGGGCCGGTGTCATTAAAAATACCATAGCCGCACAAATAATTATAAAAACCGTGCTTGCTCCGTCCATAAAAACTAAATCCCCCTAAATTTTCATTTCTTATGTTATAAAATATAACATAAGAAACAAGGAATTGCAAAAATAAACCTACAATATAAAAAAAGGTGCTGCAAAGAGCACCTTTAATCTATCTCGATTGTATACTTACATTCAAATTTTTGGTCAGCTAAAAGTTCATTAACGGCATATTTATTCATGATATCACCGTCTGTTTGATCGTCGTCAGCAAGTCCACACCAAGGCTCCAAGCAAACAAAAGGGGCTTCTTTAGGGTAAGGACTCCAAATTCCTAGATAAGGCATATCTTGGTAGGAAACCTTCACCCTTCTCTCATCAAATTTGTTAGAAATTATAACATCTGTTTGGTCAGGTGTCTTAAAAATGAGAGCATCCTTAGAGAATAAATCCCTGGTCAGAGGAAATTCTGACTGTCCACTTACAAATGCCTGATCCAAATGGAGGGTTCCCTCCTTGAGGTCAAGAGGAATCCTTGTTCTCTTTTCTTCTGGCAAAACTGTAACCATGTAGTCTTCAAAGCTTCCTTGAGCCATGGGAATGTTGAAGGCTGGATGTGCTCCAATACCAAAGAACATAGGTTTGTCATCTAAATTCTTAACAATATACTTAACTTCAATTTGATTATCAATCAGACGGTAGATAATCTTTAAAGAGAACTTGAAGGGATAAACTTCCAAGGTTTCATCATCATATCTCAATTCATACTCAAGTTGATTTTTTAAGCTATCAAAAAGCTTATGTTCAACTTTGAATTCCTTATCTCTTGCAAAACCATGCCCTGAAAGTCGATAGGTTTTACCATCGTACTTATAACTTTCATTCTTCAGGCGGCCAACATTAGGAAAGAGGATGGGGGCACGACGACCCCAAAATTCCTTATCTCCCTGCCACAGGTATTCTACCCCGTCCTTAGATTTAATACTTTGAAGTTCTGCTCCCTTGTTTTTAACAACCAGACTTAAAAATTCATTTTCTAGGGTCAGTTCACTCATGCCCACTCACCCTTTCTAAAGATTGGAACAATGCTTCCATCTTCTTTGATACCGTCAATATCCATTTGAGAGCTTCCAATCATAAAGTCAACATGGACATCACTTCTATTTAATCCGGCTTGGTCCAACTCCTCTTGGCTCATTTCAGTACCACCTTCAACACTAAAGGCATAGGCTTGACCAATGGCAATATGATTTGAAGCATTTTCATCAAAAAGTGTCTCAAAGAAGGTAATTCCACTAGCAGAAATCGGACTTGAATTAGGAACTAGGGCAATCTCACCAAAATAGTGGCTACCTTCATCAGTCGCAACTAATTTTTCTAAAACTTCCTGTCCTTTTTCAGCATAAACTTCTGTAATTCGTCCATTTTCAAGAGTTAATTTAATGCCATCAATGATGGTTCCAGCATAACTTAAGGGTCTAGTACTTGACACAACGCCATCAACGCGTCTTTTATCAGGAGCTGAGAAAACTTCTTCTGTCGGCATATTAGCTATAAATTTTTCCCCGCGAGAGTTAGCACTACTTGGCCCTTCAAAAACATAATTCTTTGGCAGTCCAACAACCAAATCCGTACCTGGAGCTTGATAGTGGAATTTATCGAATTTTTGCTCGTTCAACCACTTAGCTTTTGATGTTAGAAGTTTATCATGAGCATCCCAAGCTTCTACTGGATTTTCAAGATTTGTTCTAGTTGCCTTGAAGATTTCATCCCATAATTTACTTGTCGCTTCTTCAAGAGCTAAATCTGGGAATACTTCATGGGCCCAAGCTGGACTAGCTGCTGCAGCTACAAGCCATGAAAATTTATTGGCCTGAAGGGCTGCCCCTAATTTCCTACTAGCCTTACCATTTGTAGCCTGAGCGAGGGCAATCCTTTCTGGATCAACACCCTCATAGGCTGCTGGATCATCTGAAACGATACTGATGCGACTAGCTCCTGATTCAATCCATTCATCAAACATCTTGCTTGTTGATTCTTTAATTTCATCAAGATTCTTAGCTGAAATCAAACGCTCACGATTGATAATTTCATCTGACCATCTCACGATAACTTCACGTGCTCCCTGACGGTAAGCTTCTTTTACAATCAGCCTTGCTAGAGGAGCTTGTTCTACTGAAATATTTAGGACAACTGTATGGTCGTTACCTACGTTTACTCCGATTTTAACAATTAGTTCTGCATATTTTTTTAAATTTTCTTCAAATGTAGCCATAATATCCTCCAATTTTGATAATATAATTATAACATATCATTAACTTATAAATCTAATCTCAAAAACCAAGCATTCATTCTGCCCTTAAATACTATATTTTTAAAATAAAAAAATCCCGCAGCAATAAATCTTGTCTGCAGGATTTTTATTTTTAAAAGTTGATTAATCTTAGACCAACTAATAACTACATCATACCACCCATCATTGATGGGTCCATTCCCATAGCAGGGTTTGGCATTTCAGCTTCTGGTTTATTGGCTACAACAGCTTCAGTTGTAAGAATTAGGCTGGCAACACTTGCTGCATTTTGAAGGGCAGAACGTGTTACCTTGGCAGGGTCAACAATTCCTGCTTCAAGCATATCAACCCACTCACCAGTGGCAGCATTGAAACCTGTGGTACCTTCACTATTTTTAAGACGATCAATGATAACACTACCTTCATAACCAGCATTGATAGCAATTTGGCGGACCGGCTCTTCAAGGGCACGAAGGACGATATTGCGGCCTGTTGCCTCGTCACCAACAAGCTCAAGGGCAGCAACTGCTGGAATAACAGATACAAGAGCTGTTCCTCCACCACTTACAATTCCTTCTTCAACTGCAGCTCGAGTTGCATTAAGGGCGTCTTCGATTCGAAGTTTCATCTCCTTAAGTTCAGTCTCAGTGGCAGCTCCGACTTTAATTACAGCAACACCACCTGATAATTTTGCCAGACGTTCTTGAAGTTTTTCGCGGTCAAACTCACTAGTAGTTTGCTCCATCTGTGAACGGATGACAGCAACTCGGTTACTGATATTGTCTTTATTACCAGCACCCTCAACAATAACTGTTGAGTCCTTGTCTACAACTACCTTGGCAGCTGAACCAAGAGAGGCAAGGCTTGCATCCTTTAAGTCAAGGCCAAGATCTTCAGTAATTACGACCCCTCCAGTAAGGGTAGCGATGTCTTCAAGCATGGCCTTTCTACGATCACCAAAGCCAGGTGCCTTTACAGCAACAACATTGAAGGTACCGCGAATCTTATTAAGAACTAGAGTTGGTAGAGCTTCTCCGTCAACATCATCTGCGATAATTAATAAAGGTCTGTTTTGTTGAAGAATCTCTTCTAAAAGCGGAAGGACATCTTGAATGTTTGAAATCTTCTTATCAGTAATAAGGATGTAGGGATTTTCAAGGTCTGCAACCATCTTTTCATTATCTGTTACCATGTATTGTGACAGGTAACCACGGTCAAATTGCATTCCTTCAACCACTTCAAGTTCAGTATCCATACCACGTGATTCTTCAATGGTAATTACACCGTCCTCGCCCACTCGTTCCATGGCTTCTGAAATGTATTCACCCACTCGTTCAGAACGGCTTGAAACACTAGCAACAGAGGCAATTTCTTCCTTGCCTTTAACAGGTTTTGAAATTTCTTTTATAGCCTTAACTGCCTCAGCTGTTGCCTTTTCAATACCACGACGGATACCGATTGGGTTTGCTCCAGCTGTCACATTTTTAAGCCCTTCACGCACAATGGCCTGGGTTAGAACAGTAGCGGTCGTTGTACCATCTCCTGCAATATCATTCGTCTTTGAAGCAACTTCTGAAACAAGTTTTGCCCCCATATTTTCAAAGTGATCTTCCAGTTCAATCTCTTTTGCGATAGTCACCCCATCATTAGTGATTAAAGGTGAGCCAAAGCTTTTTTCAAGTACAACATTGCGACCCTTTGGACCCAAAGTAACCTTAACTGTGTCCGCTAGTATATCGACTCCACGCACCATAGAACTTCTTGCATCTGATGAAAATTTAATATCTTTTACCATTTTATCTTCTCCTCGTCCTATTAACTCTTATTCAACGATTGCTAAAATATCAGCTTCACGAAGGATCAATAGGGCTTCTTCTTCAATTTTAACCTCTGTACCTGCGAATTTTTCAAATACAACCAGGTCACCAACCTTAACTGTAGGAGGAATCAAATCGCCATTTAAAGTGCGACTTCCGCTTCCAATTGCTACAACTTCTGCTGTCTGAGGTTTATCTTGAGCCGAGCTTGCAAGGACAAGACCACCTATATTTTTTTCCTCTTCTTTTTTAACTCGTAAAACAACACGATCACCTATTGGTTTTAGCATGACATCCTCCAATTATTTATTAGCACTCATCTTAATCGAGTGCTAGAACTATCTATATTCTAATTCTTTAGTCAGATTTAGTCAAGCAGGATACTTATTTTTCCGCCCAAAGTCCTACCAAATCATCAAGGCTTAAAAGGACAGCTTCAGTCAAGTCCCTAAGTTCATCGTCAGCCTCTATGATATCTGGAACCATAATTACGTCAATCCCAGCCTGGTTGGCTGCAAGAATGCCATTTTTAGAGTCTTCAAGGATCAATATCTCCTCCTTAGCAAGCCCTAATTTTTGACTGGCTAGTTCAAAGATTTCTGGATCAGGCTTGGCTCTTTTGACGTCATCTGAAGAGACAAAGGCTTGGAATTTCCCCTTAAGGTCACTGCGATCAAGAAGGAGCTCAATTATCTGGGCTGAGCTACTAGATGCAATGATTCTTGGAATTTCTTTTTGGTCAAGAAAGTCAAGGAGTTCATAAAGCCCTGGCTTGGTCTCAACAAGACCTGCCCTAAAATATTCTTCTACCAGTCTATCAGCTTCTAAAATAAAAGAATTGACCTGCTCTTCACCAAATTCAGAGTCAAATTCCTGATGGTAAAAATTGATTACATCTTGGTAATTCGAGCCGATGAATCGATAGAAGATTTCATCATTGTAGGGAATACCAAAAGTTTTCGCAGCTTCCTTATTAGCTCTATGATAGACTTTTTCGGTATCAAATATGAGGCCATCCATATCAAAAATAATCGCTTGTTTTTTTATCATTACAAACCTTTCCTATGTTTTCTTACCCATGGTTTCTTTTCTATTAGTGTATTAAAACATTTTTAAGGTTTTTCATCAATGGCTACTAGCTATTAAAAGGGAAAGTCTTCACCCTCTAAAACCAAATCTTTTTGGTCAAAATTATTTTCCCTTAAGGCTTGAGCGGCACGACTTTCAAGGAGTTCAAAGGATGTGGCCAGAATCTCCGTTTGGTAGCACTTTTGATTCTCCTTGTTGGTAAAACTGCTGGTCCTAAGCTCACCATCAATTGACAGAAGGGCACCTTTTCGCCCATAAGAGCTAATCAGCTCAGCTAACTTACCCCAGGCAACAATGGAAATAAAATCAGCCTCTCTTTCACCTTGAGCATTCTTAAATTTTCTATTTACCGCCAAAATAAAGCGGGTAAAGCTCCTATCCTTGGCTGTCTTTTTCAGATCAGGATTTGCGGTTAGGCGGCCAATTAAAATACTTCTGTTCATATTATTTTTTTGAAGAAGCCCTTTTATTTTGACTACAAGCTTCTTCTTCCTCCATGCCTACATACGAAAAAAGAACGGCTTTTTACCGTTCTAATTTTTTATCCCTGCCAGTGTTTTTCTGGATTGAATTTTTCACCGACCTGAGCATCACTAGCCAATTCAATGATTCCGCGTTTTTGCGGTGCATTTGGAAGAGCAAGCTCTCTTGGGCTTGCCATCATACCATATGATGGAACCCCACGAAGCTCGCCTGCAAAAATTAGGGAACCATTTGGCATCATGGCACCCGGTAAGGCAACGATTGTTTTTAAACCTAAACGAGCATTAGGAGCTCCTGCGACAATCTGAACACTTTCATCATCAGAAATCTTAACCTGAGCAATATTTAAGTGATCACTGTCTTCATGTGCTTTTAAGTCAACAATCTCACCAACAACAAATTTTGGTTGTCCGTCAAAAGGAATTACTTGATCAAATCCTTCCTTCATAAGAAGGGCATTAATTTTTTCTAAATCTTCACCTTCAACATCAACCTGACCATTACCGATAATATCAATGACATTTGATGCTTCAAAGATATTCCAGGCTACAGTTTGACCCGTATCTTCTCTAAAAATGCGAGCAACTTGACCCTTACGGACAAAATCAAGGTCTGCTCCTTCATTGTCAGCCACGATAAACATTAAAACATCTTTTAAATTTTGGTTATATACTGCAATCACTTACTTAACTCCTGCTAAAAATTTATTTATTTCTTCCTTGGTCTTTCTTTGCTTGTTGACCAAACGACCAATCTCTTGACCGTCATTGGTTACAACAAAACTTGGGATTCCAAGAATTCCCCATTCAATGGCAAGATCCATGTACTTGTCCCTGTCAACTTCAATGAAGGTAAATCCCTTATTTTCTTCTTCAATCTCTGGCATGCTTGGTTTTATAAAACGGCAGTCCCCACACCAATCAGCGGTAAAGAAGAAGACATTTTTACCTTTTTCAACAAAAGCTGCGATTTCTTCATAAGAATTTGGTACTATCATAGTAATTTCCTCCTAATTTCAGTAATTTCAAGGGTATCATCATCGACTTCAAATTCAATACTTTCAAGCTGGTCGTCTTTTTCAATAACAAGACCACCTTCAAAAACATTGTCATAAACAGGCTCATCCATCAGCCAAGAAGCCTTGATTTCTTCATCAACTAATTCTTCTTTAACGTAGGATAATAAGGCTTTTTGCCTCTGAGCTTCCTTATTCTGATAAAGGGCATAAAGACCTAGACCAGCTGCAAGCGTTGCTGAAAGACTTAAGGCTAATTTACGCGAAGTTTTCATAATCCACCCTCCAATTTTTTCTAACCAGTAGGGAAATCCTACCAATCTCAGTGGCTTTATTCTATCATACTTTGGCTTTTGATTGTAGATTAAAGGCTAAAAGAAAGAAGTCCTGAAAATAAACTGTAAACGGGTAGGTAATTTTTTATTTTTTTGTTATCATGTTACTTATAGATTAATGGAGGTTATATGGAACTTTTTAATAAGATTAAAACATTAACGGAATTACAAGCAGCACCAGGATTTGAAGGTCCTGTCCGCGACTATCTAAAACAAGAGATTACACCTCTTGTTGACCGGGTAGAATTTGACGGCCTAGGCGGTATTTTTGGGATTCGTGAAAACGAAGATGCCAATGCTCCTAAAATCATGGTCGCAGCCCACATGGATGAGGTTGCTTTTATGGTCAGCCGCATTGAAGAAAACGGAACCTTTAGGGTGGTGCCTCTTGGTGGTTGGAATCCCTTGGTTGTAAGCGGCCAACGCTTTACCCTCTTTACTAAGGATGGTCGAAAAATCCCTGTCGTAAGTGGTGGTGTCCCCCCTCACCTTTTAAGAGGTGCTGCTGGACCCAAGATTCCTCAAATTGGAGATATTATCTTTGATGGCGGTTTCACTAATAAAAAAGAGGCTGTAGCCTATGGCGTTAAACCAGGACAACCTGTAGTCCCTGAAAGTCAAACCATTCTGACTGCCAATAAGAAAAATGTCATCAGTAAGTCTTGGGACAATCGTTACGGATGTCTAATGGTTACAGAACTATTATCAGCCCTCAAGGATGAAAAGCTTCCAAACACTCTGATTGCAGGAGCCAATGTCCAAGAAGAAGTTGGTCTAAGGGGAGCACAGGTATCAACTACCAAGTTTAATCCAGATTTATTCTTTGCAGTTGACTGCTCGCCAGCTCAAGATACCTTTGATAAGACGGCAGATGGTCGTTTGGGGCAAGGAACTCTCCTTCGTATCTTTGATCCAGGTCACATCATGCTTCCAAATATGCAGGAATTCCTTCTTGATACAGCAAGGGATGCGGGTATTAAAATGCAGTACTATGTTTCAAAAGGCGGTACTGATGCTGGGGCAGCTCACCTTAAAGGAGATGGAATTCCATCTACAACAATTGGTGTTTGTGCCCGCTACATCCACAGCCACCAAACCATCTTCAACCTGGATGATTTTGCTCAAGCCCAAGCCTACCTACAAGCGATTGTCAAAAACTTGGATAAGACTACTGTTGACACCATCAAAAATTACTAGGACATAGGAGGTAGTAACTTGAAAGTAGGATTTATTGGTGCTGGTAAGATGGCTCAAGCTATCATCAAAGGACTTGATTCAAATCGATTTGACCTCTCAATTTCAAGTCGTAATTCTGAAAAAACTAAGGATTTGGCCCAAAAGCTTGCTGTTAATTTTTGCGAGGATAATAGAAGCTTGGCCCAATCAGTTGATGTAATTGTTTTAAGCGTGAAACCCCAGATTATTCCCCAGGTTATTGAGGAAATCAGGGGTGAACTTGCTGGTAAAAAAATAATTTCCATAGCAGCGGGATTAAATCTTGCAAGACTTCAAGACCTAATCCAAGAACAGGTAGAAATCATCAGGGTTATGCCAAATATTAATGCCGAAATCTCACAGAGTACCACGGCCATTTGTCCCAATGAGCTTTCTAGTCCAGATTTTGTCGCTATTACCAAGGAAATTTTTGCAAGTATTGGTCAGGTCTACCAAATTGAAGAAAAAGATTTCCAGACCTTTTCAGCCATTGCTGGATCAAGTCCTGCCTTCATCTACATCTTTATTGACGCCCTAAGTCGAGCTGCTGTTCGCTACGGGATGCCAAAGGATTTGGCAACAGAAATCGTAGCTCAAACCGTAAGTGCCAGTGGGCAAATGGTAAGCCAGAGCAAGGAGAATCCTTGGGCCTTGGTTGATAAGGTGTCAAGCCCTGGGGGCACAACAATTGAGGGGATAGTTAGCCTGGAGGAAAATAAATTTGTAGCCTCAGTCATTGATGCAGTCTCAAAAACCATTGAAAAAGACAAAAGTTTATAAAAAAAAGATGAAGAATACTTCTTCATCTTTTTTTGTCTAAGCACGAACAGTCATGCTGGTACCATCTTTTTGATAGAGATTAATAAGACCTTCTCCGTGGCGACGAATCATGTCTCCTGGTACAACTGCCTGGGGCACAGTCATTGTTAAAAGTTCCATTGGATTTGGTGCACGGTCAATTAAATCACCATCTTCATTCCTTAGATTTTCAACTGTGGTTGAAAAGTGGCGGAAACCAGGTCCATAAAATTCGATTTCATCCCCTGCGGTAATTACATTACGCTGGCGAACAGTAGCTGTCATTGTAGCCTCATCAAAGTCTACAACCTCACCAACGAACTTGTATTCTGGAATTTTACGGCGGGCACCAAATAATTGTTGCTCCTCACTTGGAGTTCCGTAGTAGAATCCCGTAGCAAGTTCACGTTGAGCCACCTTCCATAACTCATCGACCAAGGCGGGCTTAATTTCTTCAAAGGCTTCAGGACTTTCAAGATAAGCATCCACACCTTTTTTATAAACATTGGCAACAGTTGAAACATAGTGAATTGACTTCATTCGTCCTTCAATTTTAAGGCTATCAACTCCATTTTCAATAATATCAGGTATATATTCAATCATACTCATGTCAACGGCAGACATAGAGAATTCTTCTGGAATTTGACCTTCAATGCTGCGACGCTCTTCCCCGTAAGGCATATCAAAGAGATCATACTTCCAGCGACAAGACTGAGAACATCCACCGCGGTTGGCATCTCGGTGGCTCATGTAGTTAGATAGAACGCAGCGACCTGAATAAGAGATACACATAGCTCCGTGGACGAAGGCTTCAATTTCAACCTCTGTATTTTTTCTGATTTCAGCAAGCTCCTCCATCGAAACTTCACGGGCTAAAACCACACGCTCAAGCCCAAGCTCACGCCAAAATTCAAGTGTTTCATAGTTGGTAGCACTAGCCTGGGTTGATAAGTGGATAGGAAGGCCTGGAGCCTCTGCGGCACAGATGGCAATAAGGGCTGGGTCACTTACAATAACCGCACGAATTCCGATATCACGCAGGGTGCGGAAAAACTCCCCTGCTCCCTCTTCATTCCCCTCATGGGTTACCATATTTGCTGCCACATAAACCTCGGCCCCATATTTTTTGGCAAAGGCAACTCCTTCTGCCATCTCTTCAAAGGTAAAGTTTCCAGCTCTTGAACGCAGGCCATAAGCATCACCACCGATATAAACGGCATCTGCTCCGTACTGGATAGCAACTTTTAGTTTTTCTAAGGTCCCTGCAGGTGCTAAAACCTCAGGGCGTTTTAAATTTCTTGTGTTTGACATTATCTACTCCAATTTTCAAGATTGTAAGTTCTTTTAAAAAATTACATATGCTATTTGAAAAGGTGAAAGTTAAATCCCACCAAAACTTTAGCGGATAAAAAGCTCTATTTTTATCCTTGATTTTATTAAATCTGTTTACTACTTAATATCGTCTGGGGCAAAATCATAAAAACCACGTCCAAGACTTCGACCCCTAGGATGAAGCTTACGAACTTCCTCATCAAGTTGGTAGGCCTTATCAGCTGTAAAGACATGAGCTTCAATTAAAGATCTAGCTTCGATAAATAATTTTGCAATTGCAACAAAATTATCCCCCGGACAATAAATCCCTTCAAGTTTCCAATGATTGAAATTCATGTCTGTTAATTCACCCAAAACACTCATCATGTCAACATCATCACTTGCAAAAATGTGGGTCCCGTGTGAATCTTCAAAAACAGAATAATGAGTTTCTTCATCGTTTGGTTCTGATAGGAAAAGGCCACGTTCATAGGTGATATCCTCATCAGATTTTATAAAGTTATAGTAATTCTGTAAGAGGGGACGCTTGGTCTGGTGGATAATAGTTGCCCCGTAGACTAAGATTTCCCCAGGAACCTTAAGGTGATTTTGCATGCTATTAAGCTCATCCTTTGGAAGCTCTCTTGCAAGAACAGCCCCGCAGGCCCCATGCTCTGACCAAAAGTTAACCTGCCTTGCACTTGTTACCATAGTTGATGCGTCATAGAAGTAAGGTAGCTTGTAACCATCCCTTTTAAGGACATGGATAACTCCTGCATCTCCAACTGTGATTAGATCCACTCCAATTTTTTCAAGAAAATCAAGATAGTCCTTGATTTTACGCATCTTGTCTGGGTGCATTAGTGCATTAACTGCAACTGTAACAGTTGCCTGATTCTCATGAGCTAGTTTTGTAATTTCTTCAAGTTCAGCCCAAGTAAAATTTTTGGGAAGGCGAAGTCCATACTCCCCTTCTCCGATGTAAAGAGTATCAACTCCTGCATCAAGTAATTTTTTTGCCTGCTCAAAACTTTGAGCAGTTGCCGTTATTTTTATCATTATACCTCTCCTAGCTTTCAATTATATCATGAAAATAACCAAGGAATTATACATATAACACATTTTTGACCAACTTAGACAAAATTTTGATTACAGATATTACAAAAATTTATCATAAAATAAATTTATTTTTTTGAACATAATAAAAATAAGTTTTCATTGCACTTTCATTGTAATATTTATGTAATAATACTAAAAGAATTCGTAATATTAATAAGTTAATATTTATGTTATCCTTTTAGTGAAATAGAAAGGTTCCGCTCATGCATGCATTCAAATTAAAAGAAAATAACCAAATAAAATCAGAACAAAAAAAATCATTAATTAGGGAATTTGATCCAAGAGACCACGAAGAAAAAGAAGTTGAAGTCCGCTTAAAGGAGCTGGTCCACTTTGCCAGCATGGCCCTCTTCTCTTTTAGCCTAATCATCTTAAACTACCTATTTTTAATGGTCTTACCAGTTTTTTTAAGTCTTCCCCTAGCTTTTCTAGGAAGCTTCTCCTTAATTCTTTTGGCCAAGAAATTTCTACAAAAAAATTAAAAACCTGGTCCGATACCTATAAAATTCAGGCTAGGTTTTCTTTATTATATAGTCATAATATAGCTGGTCTTATCAATTAAATTTATCAAGTATCTAAATAAAAAAACTGACGATCTCGTCAGTTTTTTTGTCGAATTATTTTACGAAGTCAAGTAATGCTAAGAATGAGTCAACTTCAAGAGATGCTCCACCAACAAGTGCTCCGTCGATGTTTTCTTTGCTCATGTATTCAACAACGTTTGATGGGTTAACTGATCCACCGTATTGGATACGAACAGCGTCTGATACTTCTTTACCGTAAAGTTTTTCAACTGTTGCACGAACAACTCCACAAGTGTTGTCAGCAATTTCTGAAGTAGCTGATTTACCAGTACCGATAGCCCAGATTGGTTCATAAGCAATTACAAGGTTTGAAACTTGTTCAGGAGTAAGGTCTTTAAGGGCAGCAGTGATTTGTCCTTCAACCCACTCAGCAGTTTTACCAGCTTCGAAAGTTTCAAGAGTTTCACCACAACAAACGATTGGAGTTAAACCATTTGCGATGATTGCTTTCGCTTTTTTGTTGATATCTTCGTCAGTTTCGTGGAAGTACTCACGACGTTCGCTGTGTCCGATGATGATGTATTCAACACCAAGGTCAGCGATTGCAGCTGGAGAGTTTTCACCAGTGAAGGCACCAGCATTTTCCCAGAAAGAATTTTGTGCAGAAAGTTTAAGGTCAGTTCCTTTACGTCCTTCAGCCATTGAAGCTAGGAAAAGGGCAGGAGCTCCGATTACAGTGTCAACAAGCTCTGATGAAGGAATTTTGTTTTTAACTTCTTCAACGAATTTATTAGCTTCTGCTAAAGTTTTGTTCATTTTCCAGTTACCAGCGATAATTGGTTTACGTGACATGGTCATACCTCTTTTATAATTTTTTTGGACCCAGGGCCCATACATGGCTATTTTATCACAAATTTATCTAAAATGCGTAAATTATCCTGGAAAATCTTTGGTATCTATAATTTTTTTGACATCACTACCAATCTAAGAAAGGAGCCTTTGATTGATACTACCTTTTATTTTTCTTAACTGATTCAACAAGTTGATTAATAAGATGGTTATCTTCAAGACCTGTAACTTCTTTGACTACCTTAGATAAATTATCTGATTTCAATTTTTCTTGAAGTTCTAAACTTTGACTATCTTCTGAATCATTATAAATAAAAATTTTTCCAACTGTAGCCAAGTGATTTGAATAATCAAGACCACGTTCTAATAATTCCCTAATCGGACGAATAAAACGTTCATTGTAACCAAGTTTCCTGATAGGGGTTCTTGCTACACGAGTAATTTCGTCTGTGATATGCGGATTTGCAAAGCGGGCAATAATTTTATCGTGGTAATCCTCAAGACCTGATTCATCAAAGTCCCATTTTGCTCGAAGAAGAGCCCTAGTCTCTTTCTGAACTCCCTTCAAAGCTGTAAGAACACGCTCATCTTCTAGGGCTTCATCAATTGTCTTAAAATTATAATAAGCACCATTATAGGCGACTGTCGCATGTCCAGTATTTACTGAAAATAGTTTCCTTTCAATAAATGGTTCTAAATTTTCTGCATAATGAACTCCTCTAATCTTCAAGTCTGGATTTTTCATCTGACTTTTGTCGATAACCCACTCAGAGAAAGGTTCAACAACCACGTAAAGTGGGTCTTCATGGGTCTGATTAGGAACAATTCGATCAACAGCGGCATTTGGAAAACCAATATATTCTTCAGCATAAGTACGATCGTCCTCATCTAGGAAGGGGATAACCTTTTCAGCTAAAAATTCACTTCCACCAATCATATTCTCACAAGCAATAATGTCAAGAGGTATTTGAGAGAACTCAGCTCTACGGCCTTTAATACCCTCAGCTATCAACTCTGCAATGAAGGGAAGGATATTAGGACCAATAGCAGTCGTTACAATATCAGCTTCTTTAATAGCATTGACTACTTCAATTGGATGAGTTCCATTGTTAATTCCTGAAACATGATCAACTCTAATTTTTGATAAACCTTCCTCAGCAAGTTCAATTTCGTACTCATGGCGACTATTTAATGCATTAATAATTTTTTCATTAACATCAACAAAGATAATTTCAAATCCGTTTTTATGTAAGATTTCACCAATAAATCCACGACCAATATTTCCTGCCCCAAAATGTACTGCCTTTTTCATAATTACCTCCTAAATATCAAAATCGAAACATTCAATAACTTCATCCACGCTTTGAGCATCTGCAAGCCTGACAACATTATCAACATCACTACAAAAGATTGAAATCTTCTGTATCAGCTCGAGGTGTTCATCGCCAATACCTGCAATACCAAAAAGGATAGTTGCCACCTTAGGATTTTCTTCCGTTCCAAAATTGACTCCTCCAGGAACCTGAACAACCGTAATCCCACTTTTAATCACTTCCTTCTTAGCTTGGTCAGTACCATGAGGTATTGCAATAAAATTACCCATGTATACAGAAAGTTCCTTATTTCTCTCAATCATAGATTCAATATAATTAGATTGAACAAAACCTTTCTCGTATAAAATTTCACCACAATACCTAATTGCATCATCACTATCAGTAAAATTTTTATTCAATTTCACCATGTCTTTTCTTATTTCCATACTAATCCTCATATTCTCTCAAACTATCAGTAATAATTTGATTTAAAAGTTCATAAATAACATCGTAGTTGCCCGAGTTATAAATTGCCATGTAAAGTTTATTTTCAATAATAGAACTTGATATTTTTCCTAATAATGAACGTGTTACCTCACTGATTTCTTTAGGAGCTAAAAATACGATAACACGTGTCGCCTTAATCTTTTTTTTATCCATTCCAAGAAGCTCAATGGCTTGATCAATGTCTAAAATTTCAAAATGTGGTTTCTTGACGATATCACTAGCCCCGTGTAAAAGCGCCATATTTGTTTCAGGAATTCCAAAAGGTGTTTTCTGAAACCTATCATAAATAAGTTTACTTAAAGACTCTCCATCTGCAGAAACTTCTGGAGATAACATTTCTCCAACAATATTTGTCAACTCATAAAGATTAGTAGCCCCATAAATTTTACCCAACTTAAAATTTTCTAAAATATCAGAACTTATTCTAAAAAACTCCGAGAAATCTGAAAAAGTTCTTATTTTCTTAGGGGGTAAACTTTTCCTTTTGACAGTTCTTTGAATTTCCCTAAGTTTTACAGAAATTTCACCAAAATTTCTAACATCTAAAATCTCATTAATCTTAATATAATCAAATTGACATTCCAAATCTTCAGTCGAAAATAAGACATCATACTCATAAAGATTGCAGCTACTAACCTTTGTTGCTTGTATGATGTCAATTTCCTTAACAAATGGAAATTGAGTCCTTATACTGCGAGAAAGAAGCTCTGTTGTCACAATACCACTTGATGTTATTAATAAAGAACGAAGAGGCAAAACATTTCCACTTCTTTCGAGAGTTGAAACAAGGTGAAGGGTGATATAAGCTATTTCTCGCATTGAGAAGGACCTTTCAAAAATCTTTTTTAAGTTCCGGCCAACAGCTAAGAATATTTCTTCATTCTCATCTTTAATTTGAGAAATCAATTGCCTATCTTGAACATTTTCTAGGAATGTAGGGAGAAGCAATGTCATTCTCATATGGGCCTTTAATAGGTCAAACAATTTTCTATCACGCTCAAAATCAATTGAAAATTCCTGACTCATAAGATTTATAAACTTGCTGATTTTATAAGAAAAATCAGTGTTAATCCTACCACTCATAAAGAGGCCAAAAGTATCCCTATCATACGCCAAATCAATAATTTGAGACAAATACATCCTATCATTCTCTGTAATTTTAAAAGGGAGATTACTACTGATTTCACCATTAATCTTAAGGGCATCATTACTGGCTCTTCCAACCTGCTCAAGTGTTCCAGGAATAATAATCATACTTAAAAAATAGAGACGGATAATTAGCTCAACCCTATCCGGGAGTTCCAAATTTACATTTTGGAAAGCTTGATTAATAGTTTGCACCTTCTTCATATCCAACAAAATTAAAATTGGATTATCAATCTTTTCATCATTAAATTTGAAAAATTCAAGTGGACTTGTTGTTTCAAATATTATACCCACTAAAATTTTTCTTTTAATGTCAACATTACAACTGATACTAAGCTTCTTTCCTCTTTTTAAAGATGCCCCATTAATATTTAAAACTTCCTCAATAAATTTTAAATCCTTAGTCAAGGTAGGCTTTGTTATTCCAAGAATTCCAAGAAGTTCATTGATTAACCTATTTTCTAGTAACAAAAGGGTTATTATAACAAGCCTTCTCTCCCTGGCATCTAAAATCTTTATACTTTTTGAAGGACTAAGTTTCTCTAAATCACCTTCAAGAGAATATCCATCCTTCTCCCTTCTTAAAATCAAACCTATTTCACTTAAAGTTTCTTGAATACTTTCAAGATCCCGATACAAGGTCCTTCTACTCGTTTCAGTTACCGAGAGCATATCATCAATTGTAAGAACTTCTGATTTTTTTAAAGCTTCAATCAATTTTTGTTCTCGATCCGTCATCATCATAGTAAAACCGCCTTATTTTTTAATTCTTTCAATTATTTTATCATATTCTGGCGTAGTTACTAAACTATCAACGCCCAGGTGGCGTGCTTTAGGAGTACGGTCTTCAATAATTTTTTCCCATTTGTCCTTAGAAATTATTAGACTATCATCTTGGTTGTAGGTTCCTAATTCTGAAAAATCAACACTTATAACTGGAACATTCAAATTATTATTCTTTAAAATTGCTTCAAAAATTGTTTTCCCCATGGTAGTACTTCCATATGACTTACCATCATGAGCAAAAATCACCCTTTTTACATCAATTTTTGACATATTTGATACTGGTTCAGATTTTTTTATAATCTGAGATTCCTCATTAACTTTTTTTTGACCCAAAAGATCCGTAACTATCTCATCATATTTAGGGCTATTTAAGAAGTTTGAAACCCATACAGTTTGTGAACTAGGTGCCATCGTACGTGCTCTTGGATTAAGTTCTTTTTGGGTAACAATAAGGGTATCACTGTTATCTTTAAGGTTAGCAATAGCAAGATTAGTAACATCAATATCCAAGCCTGCTTTTTTGACCTTATCTCGAAGAATACTTGCCCCCATAGCAGAGCTCCCCATACCAGCATCACATGCAAATATTATATGTTTAATAGATGATGGGTTTGAAAGACTATCACTTTCTTTTCCTCTATTTTTGCTTGAACTAACCTTGTCCTTAGCTTTTTCAAATTCATCTTCAGATTCTTCACTTTTATCCCGTTTAAGAATTAATGAAGCTATTAAAAACGATACAATTGCTGCTCCTAAAATACCTGAAATAACGGCTATAAAGCTACCTGCTCCTTTGGGAGTCATTCCTAAAATTGCAATAATTGATCCTGGACTTGCTGGAGCGCGAAGCCCTGCACCCAAAGTAGAATTAATAGCTGTACCTGCTACACCACCACCAATTACTGCTAAGAAAAGAGAAGGTTTCATCATTACATATGGAAAATAAATTTCATGTATCCCACCAAAGAAGTGAATAATTGCTGCTCCTGGTGCTGTAGCCTTTGCAGATCCTCGACCAAAAAACATATATGCGAGTAAAATACCCAAACCAGGCCCAGGATTTGCTTCTAGTAGAAAAAGTAATGATTTTCCAGTTTGTTGAGCTTGCTCAGTGCCCAAGGGTGTCAAAATTCCATGATTGATAGCATTATTTAAGAAAAGAATTTTTGCTGGTTCAATAAAAACGTTAGCAAGTGGAATCAGATGAGCATTTATCAGAGTATCAACACCTTTAGCCATGATATTTGTTAAAGCCTCTACAGCTGGACCTATAGCTAAATAAGAAACAAGGGACAAAAGAAATCCGATAATCCCAGCTGAAAAATTATTAACCAGCATTTCAAATCCTGCTTTAACTTTTGGCTGAGCCCATTTATCAAATTTCATTATCATCCAACCGCCAAGAGGCCCAATAATCATAGCTCCAAGGATCATAGGAATTCCGGCACCGACTTGTGCTACAGTAATTGCCCCAAAAGCACCAATGGCACCAACTACTCCACCACGATGATCATAAATATTTTTTCCTGCCGTATAGGCAATTAAAATAGGAATCAGATAAGCAAGCATAGGGCCTACCATATTATTAAATTCTTTATTTGGAATCCAACCATCTGGTATAAATAATGCGGTCAATATTCCCCAAGCTATTAAAGCAGGAATATTTGGCATTACCATATTCGATAAAGCTGTTCCCAATTTTTGAATCTTAATCTTTAAAGATTGTGGTTCTTTATTCATTAAAAGATCCTCCTTTTATGTTATAAATAGTTTTTCTACTACTATTGTAAGCGCTTTAATTTATTTTTTCAATAAAAGTAATGGCACAAAAAATCGTGCCATTTTTTAATAGAAACTAAATTACTACCTAAAATCCCTTCCCACAAGAATCTTAACATGGACTGTGGCTGTTTTTGGTGGATTCTTTCGGACTCGGTCCTTGGTTTCTTGATCCACCTGCCACTCAAGGGGGCTCATTTCCAAGAAGGCAAGTCTCAGATTCTCAGGAATATCAAAGGTATAAGAGAGCTCCTTTTCTTCCACTTCCTGATAATTATTCTTAAATTTTTCAAGGACAAGCCTATTATCATAATCAAGAGGGAGACCGTAAGCCTCCCTAAGTTCCCTTAGGTAAAACCTATCTGGGATAACCTTGATAAGCTGACCACGCACGCTCATTACTCGGTTGAACTCTTGATAATTACTGGGGGTAAAAATATTTAATAAATTATCAATGGACTTATTTTTGTAGGGCAGGCGAGTTAAATCTGCAATGGCCCAAAAGGCCGCAAGCTCCTGGTTGGTCGCAAGACTTATCCCGTCACGGGCAATATCAAAGGCAAAATTTGATCCCTCAAAGTCTAAAAGATTGATGAAAGAACCCTCCCCGCAGCCGATATCTAAAAGGCTTGTGCCCACAAGATGGCTCTTAATCCAAGCAAGCATGGGTGCATACATGCCAGCCTGAATCATCTGCCCCCGCGGAATAAACATATCTTTAGTATAATTCTCAACGACCTTGTGGCTTAAAAAATTAACATAACCCTTCTTATTGATATCAAAATTATGATTATTTTTACACTTCAAACTGTATCTTGAGAGAACAAAATCTTCCCCACATTTTGGACAGGCAAGGCTTGATAGCTCATTTTCTAAAATATTATAGGCCCGGTCAATTTTTTTTAGCATCTTTTCTCCATCTAATTTCTAGCAAGTACTTGTCCTCATTTTCTCAAATATTACCTATAATTGCAATTGCTTTAAATATCATACTTTTTGCCTATTGTCTCTTAACAGCCAATAATTTACAATGAAGGAAAAATTATTAACTACTAGGAGATTATAATGAATCTTAAAAAAACACTGCCCCTTCTTGCTATAAGCCTACTTGTTTCTGGAAGCTTGCTTGCTTGCTCTTCTAAGGAGGCCTCAAAGGATAAGACTACTTCTTCAACAAGCCTTAGTGACTCATCAAAGGATGAGGCAAAAAAAGGAAATTTTACAGCCATTCTTGATGAAGACGTAAGCCAGCTTGATGATGCAGATAAGTCTTATCGCTTTTCTCTAAAAAACATTGAGGCGACAAGTGATCCCAATGATTTAAAAGGCATCTTAGAGGCCAATGGTCTAGTCTTAAATCTTAGCAAGGATCAGCTACCAAAAGACTTTAAGGCCAGCGATTACAAGGCAGGCGACAAGGTAGCCTTCACCCTATCAGGGCACCCTGCCATGACAAATTCACTACCTCCGCAAGTCGTAGGTGATGTTGTTTCAAATATTAAAAAAGTAAATTAAAAAAACACCCTATCTGAAGATAGGGTATTTTTTTACATGAAGTAATTTGCATATAGGTATGACAAGATATAAAGGATATAAATGTGAGCAGGATAGAAAATATAGAAGAAATATTTTGAACCGCCACCTTTTTGACCATTATAAAGGGCAATGGGAATGATTGAAAATACAAGCATCCACTGGAAGTTGCTGGTAAAGAGGTTAGTAAAGTTACCTGATGATGCAGATAAAATTCCAGCCAGAATAATTAGGAGATACTGAACCCATCTTTTATCGCGGAAGATATAAAATCCAAGGCCTAAGAGGGCTGAAATAACTCCACCTTCAAGGGTGATAAAGTTTGGTACAAAAATCATGAAGTAGGCACCAACTATTGGTAACACTCCCATCAAGACCATTCCGATAACTGTTGCAAGAAGGGGTAGACCAACTAAAATGGCAGCCTTTAGATATTTTTTCTCCCTGATGCGGTCATAGGCCAGCATGAAAATTGCTGAAATAAACATGGTCATAAACACATTGTTGATTAGAACCACACCAAAATCCATCATAGGGAAAAGCCTTGAAATCAAGATATTTAAGATATTCATTGAAAGGGCTCCAATGAATAGGCGTTTAAGGTATTTTCCCTTATCCCTAGTATAGTGGAATCCTTCTGACAGGGTAAAGAGGAAGATTGGTAGCACCAAGCGGCCAATCATTGAAAAGTAGGTTGGGACACCAGCATATTCAAACATCTGATGAATATGGTCAATCACCATTAGAACAACACCAAAGAGCTTGAGCTCATTTCCGGTGATTCCTTTTTTTATTATATTCATAAATTTCTCCAATCTTTAATTATTGCTTCTAGCACATTATATCTAATTTATTGACCCCTGAGCTAACAATTTGATCAAAAAAACTGACAAATTTGTAAGATACAAAATCATCAGTTTTATTTAAATATTATTTTTTGCTAAGACTTTCAGCCTTCTTAAAGACTGGGATATCAAATATTTTACTTAATGGTCGTGCAATATAGTAGGCTATATTGTAGTCAACTAGGCTGTGAACAAAACCTCCAAGGGCCATAATTGTAAGCAGGTAGCCTAAGTTTTGTGGTTTCGCCCCCATACCTGAGAAAAAGAAGACCGCTACAACTGCCATTTCAACTATTGTATGAATGAGAGCAATGACAACATTATAAAGCTGGAACTTCTTATTGCTTAAAACAATATCTGGCCTCTTTTGCAGGTAAATTGCTCCCAACCAGGCAAATAGTAAATGTGATAAGGCTCTTAGGGCAATAATAATTGGCGTTGTAATGAAGAAACCAAAGGCCGTACCAAGAGCTACTAAAACTGCTACACCAGGTGAGAAAAACATGGCCATAAAGAGGGGAACATGGCTAGCTAGGGTGAATGAAGCTGGTCCAATGACAATTTTTGGCATGACCATTGGAATGGCAATCCCCATGGCAATTAAAATTGCCACTACAGTAAGTTCCTTGATTGAATTTTTTTTCATATTCTTCCTTGTTCTAATAATTATAGTTGTGATATTTTTAATTAATTTTAACTTTTTCTGAGCCCTTCGTCAATATAACCTCCTCATCAACTAATAAGCTATTGGGCTGATTGCTAGAAAGCTATTTTATAGGTATGGGTAAGCATCCAAGACCACAAGCTTTCTTTTACAAGTAAGGGCATTTATTGTATCATTAAATCAAATAAAACAATTGGAGACTTATATGTTAATCAAGGAATTTTGTGCTGAAAACTTCACCCTTATCCCCAAGGCCCTAAAAGCTGGTGCCAATCGAGTTGAGCTTTGCGATAATCTAGCAGTCGGTGGGACCACTCCAAGCTACGGGGTAATCAAGGAAGCATCCCTTTATACCAAGGACGACAACATTCCTCTTGCAGTCATGATTCGCCCGCGTGGTGGGGACTTTGTCTACAATAGCATCGAGGTTAAAATTATGGAAGAGGATATCTTGAGGGCCACAGAAGCTGGTGCCACAGCTCTTGTCCTAGGTGCCCTAACTTCTGAAAATACAATTGATGAAGAAGTCATGGAACGCCTTTTAATCGCAAGTCTAGGTCTTCCCATAACCTTTCATATGGCCTTTGATGAAATTTCTGACTGGCAGGCTGCCATGGACTACCTAATCGACCAGGGTGTTGAAAAAATCCTGACCCACGGAAATAGCCTAGATCAAGTTCTAAATATCGATAAAATCAAGGAAATGGTCGCCTATGCTGCTGGTCGTATTGACATTATGATTGGAGGCGGCGTAACCTATGAGAATGCTCAAGACCTAGCTGATCTTACTGGTGTCAAGTATGTTCATGGAACAAAAATTGTTGATATTTAAAAAAACCTGGTTTGCAGGTTTTTTCTTTTTAGTAAAGGGTATTTAAAAGTTGATAGAAGTCAGTAGTTGAAATAATTTCATTAGACTGCTCCATCTTATCAATATAGCTATCCTGATTACTTTCAAGGTCACTTAGCTTTTCTCTTAACTTATCATAGGTCAAATCCTCATCTTGGATTACCTGAGAGTAGCCCATCTCTTCAAAGTAGCGGGCATTTTGAATCTGGTCTCCTCTACTTCCAGCAGCTGATAAGGGAACTAGAATATTTGGTTTTTTACAGTAGAGAATCTCAAAGATAGAGTTTGATCCAGCCCGAGCCACAACAAGGTCTGAACTTTTAATAATCCCAAGCATGCCTCCACTTATAAACTCAAAGGGATAGTAACCAGGAACTTCCTCATAGGAATTACCACTTCCTGTTTGATGGATAACATTGTATTTTTTAAGCAAATCATCTAAGTTATTTCTGACCAAATCATTAATACTTTTAGCCCCAAGACTTCCACCCCAGAAAAGAATGGTCTTCTTATTCTTATCAAATGACTCAGGTAGCTCAAAATTAGAAGTAGCTTGATCATCAATGACTGCTCCAACCTGCCTGTGACCTGGAATCTTAAAGGTAGTCAAAACTTCCTTGGCAAATTTAGAAGAAATCTTATTGGCAAGACCCATGGTCTTATCGGATTCATGGATAATGACCGGAACCCCATTCATCTTAGCTCCAATTACAACTGGTACTGAAACAAAGCCACCCTTTGAAAAAATAAAATCAGGCCTTGCTTTTTTAATAATCTTTCGAGCTTGAAAAATTCCCGCCATAATTTTAAAAATATCGGTAAAATTTTGCCAAGAAAAATATCGCCTTAATTTTCCAGTTGAAATGGCCTGGTAGTCAACCTGGGGATATTTTTTCAACATCTCCCGCTCAATACCTTCCTTGGAACCAATATAAACTTGCTCCCAGCCATCTTTTCCAAAAAGTTCAATCAAGTGGAGGTTGAGGCTCACATGACCTGCCGATCCCCCACCCGTATATAATATCTTCATTGTTAAATTCCTCTATTTTTTAGTCTTCCCCTCAATTATACAATTTTAAGGGCCAAAAAGCATCCTTTCAAATCACAAACAAAAAAACTAAACCCCTTATTTATAAGGAGTTTAGTCTTTTTTTATTCAAAGACAAATTGATTGTGGTAAAGCTCAGAGTAGAATCCACCAAGTTTAAGGAGTTCCTTGTGGCTTCCTTCCTCGATTACTTGTCCGTCTCTGAGGACTACAATTTTATCCGCATTTAATATTGTCTTAAGTCTGTGGGCAATTACAAAGCTTGTCCGTCCAGCAATGGCTGCTTCCATGGCCATTTGAATTTTGCTTTCAGTAACTGTATCGACATTACTTGTTGCCTCATCAAGGATTAAAAGCTCAGGATTTGTAAGAATAGTTCTTGCAATAGAAATCAACTGCTTTTGTCCTGTTGAGAAGACATTTTCATCATCATCAACATGAGTATTATAGGCTTCTGGAAGACTCATAATGAAGTCATGGATGTGGGTTGTTTTAGCAGCTGTGATGATTTCTTCCTCACTGGCATTAGGTTTCCCAAAGCGAATGTTATCAGCGATGGTTCCACTAAAGAGGACAGATTCTTGTAGCACAATACCAACATTTGACCTTAAACTATCAAGATCCATCTCACGAATGTCAGTGTTGTCAATCTTGATTGATCCAGAATCGACATCATAAAAACGATTCATCAGGTTCATAATGGTAGTCTTACCTGATCCTGTCGGTCCAACCAAGGCCACCATTTGACCCTTATCAACTTCGATTGATACATCTTTTAAGACTGGTTTTCCTGGAACATATGAGAAATCGATATCACTAATAGAAACTGCTGACTCAAGTTTTTCAAACTTAAGACCTTGGTCAGGACGAATTTCTTCAGGTTCTTCAAACATCTCATTTAGACGGTGGGCACCGGTTATAGCCATTTGAAGCTCGGTAAAGCTACTTGAAATCTGCATGATTGGCTGGTAGTACTGTTGTGAATATTGAACAAACATAACTACAAGACCAAGAGCTGCTGCCCTTGACATTGAGCTATCATTTAAGGCTAAGTATGACCCACCAAAGATTACAAGGGCTGTATTAATCAAGCTAATCCCGTTCATTGTTGGGAAAAGCATGCCCCCAAAGACACGTGCCTTAAAGGTTGCTGCCTTAACTTTTTCATTTTGTTTGACGAAGCCTTTAATGGCATCTTCTTGCAAACCTTCAACAATAATCGCCTTTTGCCCTGAAATCTTCTCATCCATATAAGCATTTAATTTACCAACCTCATCTTGTTGGATGTCAGTATATTTTTTAGCCTGACGAACAATGACAATAGCCACAATTAAGGCAACTGGAGTTGATGCAATAGTAAGCCAAGCCATATTAACATTTTGCCTAAACATCATGATAAGTAGGCCGATAAATAAGGCAGAGTTTGTCGCCACCTGAGTTAGCGACTGGTTAAATGAGTTTTGAATATTATCAAGGTCACTTGTAAATCGACTTAGAATGTCTCCATCTTGATGGCGGTCGAAAAATGAAATTGTAAGACGTTCAAGTTTTCCAAATAAGCCCTTACGCATCTCATTAGTAGAGTAACTTACCACCCTAGTAAAGAGGATTGAGTAGATAAGGGTTGCAACTGTTGTGAAAACATAGGTTAGAAGAAGTTTCCACATAATATTATAAAAAGGTTGCTTGCTTGGGCTAACAAATGCTGCTCCTGTTGCCTGGGCAAGACCCTTGGCCTTCATATAATCACCAAGCCACTCACCAAGGCTAGTTAGGGCATCTCCTAAGAAGACTGGAGCCTTAACCTGCAAGTAAGTTGCAGTGATGATAGCCAGGAAGATGATAAAAAATGAAAACTTATATTTTTTAAAATATTGATAGAAAAATTTAGCTGCCTGCTTGTATTCACCCATTATTCATCACTTCCTTTCTGTGTATCATAAATTTCACGGTAAACGGCATTTGTCTCAAGAAGCTCCTTGTGGCTTCCTTGACCAATTAATTTTCCTTCGTCAAGAACCAAAATCTTATCAGCTTTTACCACACTTGATATTTTTTGGGCAACAATAACTGTTGTGGTTCCTTTTAAATCCTTATTAAGAGCCTCTTGCACAAGTTTTTCACTCTTGGCATCAAGGGCACTTGTTGAATCATCAAGCACTAAAACCTTAGGATTTTTAATAACCCCGCGGGCAATACTCATCCTTTGCTTCTGTCCTCCTGAGAAGTTGGCTGAACGCTCTTCTACCTCTGACTCATAAGCATCTGGCATTTTTTCAATAAATTCCTTGGCTTGGGCAATTCTACTGGCCTTTTCCATTTCAGCATTACTTGCATCTTCCTTACCTTGCTTAAGGTTATCGGCAATGCTTCCGCTAAAAAGAATGGCTTTTTGAAGGACGATTGAGATATTTTTCTTGATGGTTGCACGGCTTAAGTCTTTTAAGTCCTCACCACCAATTTTAACCTCACCCTTACTTGGGTCAAATAATCTTGGGATTAACTGGGCTAGGGTAGTTTTCCCTGAACCTGTTGCCCCAACGACCCCAACAGTTTGGCCTGGATTAATCTTAAAGCTTACATCTTTAAGGGTTGGGCTATCATCATTTGGATAGGTGAATGAAACATGGTCAAATTCAATTGAACCTTCTAAGTCCTCAGCAGGACCATCCTTAAAGTACATTTCTGGCTCGGTTTTTAAAATTTCATTAATCCGACGAATTGAGATGAAGGCACGGCTTGCCATCATTGACATCATTCCACCCATAATAATTGCAAACATGATTTGACTCATGTAGGTCATGAAACTTGCAACTGACCCCAAGGCCTCTGGTTTTTCAGTAAGAAATCCTGATACCAGGTAAATAGCTGCAAAAATTGTCAGCTGGCTGACAAGGGTAAAGGCTGGAATCATGGTTGAAAAAAGATTACCAACTGCTAGGTTATGCCCTAAGAGCTCATCACTTGTTTCGTCAAATTCCTTAATTTGAGCTTTTTCTTGGACAAAACTCTTAACAACACGAGCACCACGAAGGTTTTCCTTGGCAATGGTATTGCTTCTATCAAGTAATTTTTGGAAGGCACCAAAGTGAGGCCCCATCTTGCCCATGGCAAGACCTGTGATGGCAACAATAAGAACAACCAGTAAAATAATTAACCACCACAACTCAGGAAGGGTATTAATGGCAAGGACGAAAGATCCGATAAAGAGTAAAGGTACCCTTAAAAGAACCTGGAAGAGCATCATAACCAAGTTTTGGACCTGGTTGACGTCATTTGTCATCCTTACTACTAGATTTCCGGCATTGAATTTTTCAATATTTGAATATGAAAAAGTTTGGATTTTACGGAAGCTTGCCTCCCTGATATCTGCTGATACCCCTTGGGCAATCTTGGCTGCTAAGACTGTATTAATAAGTCCCGCTAGTAACCCAACAACGGCTATTCCGATCAGCCAGACCCCGATACTTAATATTTTATCCTTGTCATCATTTAAGACTGCTGCAAGCACATCTTTCAAGTACTGCGGTTGCAGTAAGCTTGATGCTACAACAAATCCAATCATCACAAGAGATGTTAGTGCATACCACTTATATTTTTTAATAAATTGGAAAAGCATTTTCTCCTCTTTCTACTTTCTTATTTTTAATCGACGCAACTTTAAGAGTCCTTAAACTACAAATAGACTTTAAACCAGTAAGAACATTTTACTCATTTGAAAGGTAATTGTCATTTATTAAGTCACCTTTTAAAGGTCACTTATACAATTTTTAGACACCTTGCTTGGAGACTTTAGTGAGTTGTCAAGTTTGGTCAAGAGCCGAAGTAAATGACCCTGCTCTTCTACAGTCAAAGAAGCAAATATCTCCTCCGTCACCTTATCCACATGTCTCTTGCGTTCCTTGACATCCTGCCTGCCCTTAGGAGTTAGATAAACACGGCTTATTCTCTTGTCATCTTCATCAACTAGTCTGTAGATTAAATCTTCCTGTTCAAGTTGTTTGACCATGGCAGTAACACTTGATGGCTTTATGCTAAAGGTATCAGCAATTTCAGAGTTGGTAAGGCCATCACCCATTTTTTCCAGGTAGAGAAGAAGTCCTCTTGAACCCCGGTGACTTCCGTCCTTCTTTACCCTCCTCTTATCAGTCACCCCTTGAACGGCCATCATCAAATCTGGCTTATGGACAATCTGCATAAACAGACCCAGGAGATTCCTACTTATTTCAGACATCCTTCCTCCCTTCTAAGATAATTAGTTTTTTATTTTTTAGACTAACAAATTATCTTACTTTTAGATGTATCTGTCAAGACTTTTGCATCACTTATTACAGACCAATTTTTTTATGGTACAATACTCTTTATGAGTAATTCAAGAGTTAAAGAGCTAAAACTAGCTGAGCGTGGTGCCTTAATCAGTATCATCGCCTATGTCGTCCTATCAATCATCAAGATTGCTGTCGCAAATCTTACTAATTCAGAAAGTTTGAGGGCTGATGGATTTAATAACATCACCGACATCTTGGGAAATATAGCCGTCCTTGCAGGTATCCGTATGGCAAGGCGTCCCGCTGATAGTGACCATGCTTATGGTCACTGGAAGGTTGAAAGTGTTGCAAGCCTGATTACAAGTTTTATCATGTTCGCCGTAGGTTTTGTCGTCCTTCGCCAAACCATCGTTGACATGATAGCCAATCAAAAAACTGAAATTGACCCTGTTGGTGCTATCGTTGGTATTTTTTCAGCCATTATCATGTACGTCATCTATATTTACAATAAGAGGCTGGCTGATAATGTTAAATCACCTGGTCTTATGGCTGCCGCTAAGGATAATCTTAGTGATGCTGTGACCTCAATTGCAACCTCGATTGCCATCGTCGCAGCTTCATTTAATCTGACCGTTATTGACCGCTTGATGGCCATTATCATTACCATCTTTATCTTTAAAACAGCCTATGATATTTTCTCTGAAAGTGCCTTTAGCCTGTCTGATGGATTTGATGAGCAAAAGATTGATGACTACAAAGAGGCCATCATGACCATTAAGGACGTTGAAGAGGTTAAAAATATCAGGGGGCGTACTTACGGCAGTAATATTTTCCTTGATGTGGTAGTTGATATGAGCCCTGACATGTCAGTCTATGAGAGTCATTTGGCAACTGAGGAAATCGAGAATCTCCTCAGGCAAAAATTTGATATTTTTGATGTCGACGTCCATGTGGAACCCACTTATTTAGCTGATGAGGAGAGGGATAGCTACATTGCCCTTGACCTTCTTAAGCTTGAAGAGGAGGTCCTAAATGGTACAAATCTTAATAACCTTCTTGATAGCAATTTCAAGGAAATTACAAGTGAGGGACTTATTCTTAACAGGCAGGAAAAACTTGGGCAAAGATTCCAGGAAAAACTTGGGCTGGCCCACTTCCAACCAAGTAGAATCAGTAAAAAAACCTTTGTCCTTGATTATGAATACTTTATCGGTGAAGATGTATTCCTAGTAACCAGCATGTGGCGAAGAAATAAAAATTGGCACTGTATTCACAGGCAGATAACAAAAAAAGAATCCTAAAGGGATTCTTTTTTGTTTATTCCACTAAT
Organism: Streptococcaceae bacterium ESL0729; assembly: GCA_029391995.1. Classification (NCBI taxonomy): domain Bacteria; kingdom Bacillati; phylum Bacillota; class Bacilli; order Lactobacillales; family Streptococcaceae; species Streptococcaceae bacterium ESL0729. The sequence continues at coordinate 307,110 of CP113924.1, read as the reverse complement.
TCTGCCTCAGCTTGTGCTGGCTTAGAATTTTTAGGGGTAGCTTTCTTCTTGCGGCCACGCTTCTTTCTGATAACAATCTTATCATCCTTATTTAAATCAGCAACCAGCCTATTATTATCTGGATTTTCCAGGTAAAAGTCAGCTATCCCATCTTCAATATTATCTTGGATGGTCCTACGAAGGGGCCTTGCTCCCATGGCTGGATCATAGCCCAAATCAACCAATTTTTCCTTGGCTTTTTCAGTAACATCAAGATGGATATCATTTTTAGCAAGTTGGCCATTGACTCCAGCAAGCATTAGATCAACAATCTTAAGCAAGTTTTCCTTGTCCAAAGGCTTAAATTCAATAATCCCATCAAAACGATTCATGAACTCAGGGCTAAAGAAATCACCCAGTTGGCCTAGAACAGAGTTTGTCCGCCCTTCATGGGCTGCTCCAAAACCTACACTAGCCTCAACCTTACCACTTCCAGCATTACTGGTCATGATAATAATTGCATCCTTGAAGCTGATTGTTCGACCCTGAGCATCTGTCAGGCGTCCATCATCTAGTACCTGAAGGAACATGTGCATCACATCAGGATGGGCCTTTTCAATCTCATCCAAAAGGATAAGCGAATAAGGGTTGCGGCGAACCTTCTCTGACAGCTGACCGGCTTCTTCATAGCCGACATAGCCTGGAGGAGCCCCAATCAGCTTGGCAACACTATGTTTTTCCATGTATTCACTCATGTCAAAGCGAATCATACTCTCTTCTGAGCCAAACAGCTCTTTGGCAAGTTGCTTGGCAAGCTCTGTTTTTCCAACTCCAGTAGGACCTACAAACATGAATGACCCAATAGGACGATTGTCCTTACCAAGACCAATTCGATTACGGCGAATGGCCTTTGAAATCTTATCGACAGCATCATCTTGACCAATTACATGAGCCTTCAAGTCACTGGCTAGATTGATGAGCTGGCCTTGCTCCTTCTCCTTGATATTTCCAACGGGAATATTGGTTTTTTGCTCGATAATAGCCTCAATATCCTTTTCAGAAATTAATGGAGTGTCAACCTTCTCACCACTTTCTTCCCTCAAGAGCTTAAGTTTAGAAATTTGATCCCTAAAGAAGGCAGCCTTTTCAAAGTCCTCAAGTATCATGGCCTCATTCTTCTGGTCCTCTGCTTGATCAATCTTTCTGGTTAAATCTTCAGGGTCTAGGAAACGAAGGGTTAGGTTTTTCTTAGAACCAGCTTCATCAAGCAGGTCGATTGCCTTATCGGGTAAAAATCTGTCCTGAATATAGCGGTTAGACAGTTGGACTGCCTGGATTATGGCCTCATCGGTATATTTAACGTGATGATAGTCCTCATACCTCTTTTGAATACCCTTTAGAATAGTAATGGTCTCATCAACACTTGGTTCATCAACCTTTACAGGTTGCATCCTTCGCTCAAGGGCTGCATCTTTTTCGATAATTCTGTATTCATTTAGGGTTGTGGCCCCAACCATCTGAACCTCGCCTCTGGCAAGGGCAGGTTTTAGGATATTTCCAGCATCCATACTTCCATCACCAGTACTTCCAGCTCCCACAATTTCATGAATTTCATCAATGAAGAGAATGACATCATCTCGCTCCCTTATTTCTTCAAGAAGCTTCTGCATCCTTTCCTCAAATTGGCCGCGGACACCTGTACCTTGGACAAGACTTACCACATCAAGCCTGATAACCTCCTTACCCAGAAGTTTTTGAGGGACATCCTCATCGATAATTTTTTGGGCCAAGCCTTCAACCACTGCTGTTTTACCAACTCCTGGTTCACCAATTAAAACTGGGTTATTTTTTGTTCGCCTGTTTAAAATCTCGATGACCCGGGTAATTTCTTGGTCTCGTCCAATAACTGGATCAATCTTCCCCTGGCGGGCAAGGTCAGTAATATTAATCCCAAACTCATCTAAAAGAGATGGCTTAGAACTTTTAGGCTTCCTTGGTCCCTTGCCACCACCCTGACCACCAGTTTGAGTTTTAGGTGGTTGATTGTAGCCCATCTGGAACTCTCGGTTGAGGGTACCAAATAAGTCTTCAAAGGGATTATACTGGCGATTGTTATCATTATTATTAGTAGTAGAATTTTGTGGGCCATCAAATAGATTGGTCCGGCCACCAACCTTTAATTCCTGATAGCATTTTTGACAGAGATCTGTTTGGTGTTTTTTTCCATCTGCTGTCGTGTAGAGATGGATCGTAGCTTCATTTTTTTTACAATTTTGACAAAGCATATTAATCTCCTTTTATAAGTAAAAATTTATATTTATTTAAAGTTTGACCTTTTTTGACCTTTAATCAATTATACCAATTAAAGTTATTTTAGCAAATATTTTAACTTTTAAACATTATTAACTTCTTTTATCAAAAAAAGAAAGATAGGGTAAATCTATCTTTCATAGCGGCAAAGGCCATCAACCCAAGTTGATACCAAGTTCATCTTGTCATCAAGGACAATAAAGTCAGCGTCTCGGCCTTCTTTTAGTCGGCCACATTTATCATCGATTTTTGAAGATAGGGCTGGGATAAGAGTAGCCATTCGTACAGCCTCCTCAGGACTTGCAAGACCCCAGTCTACTACGTTTTTGAGGGCGTCTTTAAGCTGTAAGATACTTCCTGCCAGATTGCCACCATCCTTCAGGCGGGCAACTCCCTCCTGAACGACAACATCAAATTCGCCTAGCTTGTAGTCGCCATCAGCTTGACCTCCTGCACTCATGCAGTCTGTTATAAGAGCTACATGCTCATGCCCCTTTTGCTCCATTAAAATATGGCAGGCCTTAGGGTGAACGTGGTGGCCGTCACAAATCAGCTCGGCATAAGTATGAGGAAGTTCAAACATGGAACCTACCATTCCAAGCTCCCTGTGATTTAGCCCCCTCATGGCATTATAGGCATGGACCCACACGCTAGCTCCAGCTTCAACAGCCTGACTGGCATCTTCTAGGGTAGCATTAGAGTGACCCAAGGCCACAACCACGCCTTCACTCGTAACCTGATTAATGAACTCCTCAACACCTCTTCTTTCAGGTGCAAGAGCTATCTTTTTGATAATCCCCCCAGAGGCCTCCTGCCATAGCTTAAATTCTTCTATAGAGGGGTCTGAAAAATAAGTGGGATTTTGTGCACCCTTGTACTCTTCGGTAAAATAAGGACCTTCAAAATAGATTCCTTGAATTTTTGCCCCTTGAGCCCTTTTGTAATTTTTTCCAAGATTTTCTGATACTTCCTTCAAAAGATCATGGTCACCAGTCAGGGTGGTAGCAAGAAAACTGGTCACCCCTGTTTCAAGAAGCCCTAGACTCATATCAGCTAAAACACCCTCAATATCATTATCCATGATATCAACTCCAGCAAAGCCATGTATATGGGTATCAACTAAACCAGGACTAATAGCGTAGCCACTATAGTCAATTATTTCAGCTGTGCTGTCCTCAGGAATGCTTGCTAGGTACCTACCGAATTTTCCACCTTTAAGCTCAAGGTAGCCAGGCCCCTTAAGCTCATAAGGATAAAAGAATTTATCTGCTTTTATATATTTCATAATCTCCCCTTAACTGTTTGAGTTTCACTCTCTATTTTACTCCTTTAAAAACTCCTGTCAATTGGTATATACCTATTTTAGAGGTTAAGAAAAAGTACCTGCTTTCAAGGTACTTTTCAGAAATTTTCTATGGGCTTATTACTAGACACTTCACTTATTTTCCACTAACTTCAAGGAGTTTAACCTTGATGTCTTCTTCCATTTTAGCAAGTTCAAGCTCTGACTCACGACGCTTACGACTACCTTCAGACTGAATTCTTAAGGTTTCTTGAATGGTGTAGATTAAATCATCCTGTGTCTTCTTGAGGGTCTCAATATCGACTACACCACGCTCATTTTCCCTAGCTGCTTCGAGGGCAGAGGTTTTAAGCATTTCACTATTTTTAGCCATCAAATCATTGGTTGTCTCAGAAACTATCCTTTGGCTGGTTAGGGCATCCTTTTGTTTTAGGAGGGTTAGGGCTATAGCAACTTGATTTTTCCAAAGGGGAATGGCTGTATTTATTGATGTCTGAATTTTTTCAGCCAGCTCCTGGTTGGTATTTTGAATCAAGCGAATTTGTGGGGCCTGCTGGATGGTTATCTGCCTAACTAGACGCAGGTCATAGGTTCTCTTATCCAAACGATTCCTATAAGCTTCAAGGTCGCTAATTTTTTGAATGGCTAGAGCATCTTCTGTAGATTCCTGAGCCTTAAGCCTTGCCTGAGGAATGGTCTTCTCATCAAGCTCCATCATCTTAAGTTCAGCTCCTGCAATGTAGACATTTAGGGCCTTAAAATAATTTAGATTTTCATCATAAAGGCCTTCTAATACCTTGTTATCAGCCAATAAAACTGCCTGCTCATAATCAAGTTTCCCAGCAATCTTATCAATCCCAGCTCCAATTTTTTGGTATTTCTGAGTAATCTCAAAGACAGATTTTTTAACCTTGCCAAACATCTTACTAAAGAAGCCCTTATCTTCAGCCACTAGGTCATTGGTATCTGCTTCCTTCAAGCGAAACATTAGATCAGTAAGACTTGATCCCACCTCACCCAAGTCCTGGGCCTGGACCTTATCTAGTACTGATTGGGAAAAATCGCCAATTTTTTTCTGGGCATTAGTACCATATTGGATGACTGACTGGGAGTCATTTTCATCCAGACCTTCAACCAATTTTTTAGCCTGCTCAATCTCATCTGGGCTCAAGGTTGATAAGGTGGTTGATTTTATCTGCTCTTGCCTAGCAATTTCATCCTTGACTGCCATGGCATCAATATTTTCAAGGCTATTTGAGTCCTCAAAATTCTTAAGTTCATCTTCCTTCATCAAATCATCTAATATTGGATTATTCATGGATTTCCTCCTCTCTTAGGGAATATTTTATGTCATCAACATCATCAATCAAACTTGCCTGGTAATTTTTAGATATTTTCTCAGAAAGCTTCATTATGTAATGAAGCCTTTCAGCAAGCTCAAGCTTAACCTCTTGACTTACGGGCTTAACGGCTGATAACTGCCGGTATTTTTTAACCAAGGTGGTCATATTTGGTAAATCCCTGTAGAGGAAAGTATCCTCCTTGGTCATCATGGCAGGTTCTTCAACAATGGCTTGGAAGGTTTTTTTGCTGGCAAAAAGACCCTGGGTTTCCTCTTCAATAATTACTAGTTTTTCATCGCGTGAGATTTCTTCCTCCCAATATTTTATATGGTCACGAGCTTCCTTCATGGTCTCCCGGAAGATACTAATATCCTTGTCATCCAGTCCCTTTTCCCGGTAGTGCTCCACCTTATTATTATTTTTCTTGCCTTTAACTTTAGTCTTTTCCTTATTTTTACTAGTTGCCTTATCTGAAGACAAATTCTTAATTATTAGATATACAAGTACTAAAATTATTACTGTTTTCCACATAATCTGCACTCTCCTTTTGAAGATATTCTACCACATTTTCCATCTTTACATATACAGCTAGGGGCTGATTTTCTGCTGATTTCCTATAGATACTTACAAAAATCACAAGAATATGCTAAAATATGTTTATCGTATAGGAGGATTTTTTTTGAATAAACAAAAAATTGCAGTCCTTGGTGCAGGTAGCTGGGGGACGGCACTTGCTCAAGTTTTAAATGATAATGGACACCAGGTAAGACTGTGGAGTAATAAGATCGAACAGATTAGGGAATTCAATGAAGAACATACAAATTCCTTCTTTTTTGGCGACCAGAAGTTCTCTGAGGACATTGTGGCCTATGCTGACCTTTCAGAAGCCCTTAAGGATGTTGACGCCATCTTACTTGTTGTACCAACCAAGGTTATCAGGCTAGTTGCAAAGCAAGTGGCCCAGGTCCTTGACCATAAGGTAAATATCATGCATGCTTCAAAGGGGCTCGAGCAAGGTAGTCACTTGCGTATATCGCAGATTCTTGAAGAAGAAATTCCTAGCAATCTGCGGGGTGAAATCATCGTCATTTCAGGGCCCAGCCATGCTGAGGAGGTTGCCGTTCGCGATTTGACCCTGATTACCAGTGCTTCAAAATCAGAGGAAGATGCCCACTATGCCCAAAAGATTTTCAGTAATCGCTACTTCCGCCTCTATACCAATGTAGATGTTATAGGAGTTGAGACCGCTGGAGCCTTAAAAAATATCATCGCCGTTGGTGCAGGAGTCCTTCATGGTTTGGGCTATGGTGACAACGCTAAGGCTGCCATTATTACCCGCGGACTTGCTGAAATAACTCGCTTGGGAGTGGCTCTTGGAGCCAATCCTCTGACCTATATTGGTCTGTCAGGTGTTGGTGACTTGGTAGTTACTGCAACCAGCCAGCACAGTAGAAACTGGCGGGCAGGAGATGCCATTGGGCGAGGGGAAAAACTTTCAGATATCGAAAAAAACATGGGCATGGTGATTGAAGGCGTTGCAACTGCAAGGGCTGCTTATGAGCTATCCCAAGATCTCAATATTGAAATGCCCATAACTGAAACCATTTACCGAGTGCTCTATGAGGATGCCAACCTATCTGAGGAGATTGTTGCTGTCATGGAACGTGAATTTAAGGCTGAAAACGAATATAATATTTAAAAATTAGGAGAATTTTACTGTGAAAAGAGTCTATCAAGAAAAAAAAGTTAGAAAAGCTGTTATCCCTGCTGCAGGACTTGGAACCCGCTTCTTACCAGCAACTAAAGCTATTGCCAAGGAAATGCTTCCCATTGTTGACAAACCAACCATTCAATTTATCGTTGAAGAAGCTTTGGCAAGTGGGATTGAAGATATCCTAATCGTAACAGGTAAGGCTAAGCGTCCAATAGAAGACCACTTTGATTCAAATATTGAACTTGAGATGACCCTTAAGGAAAAAGGCAAGGATGACCTTTTAAAATTAGTTGAAGAAACAACTGACATTAACCTTCACTTTATCCGCCAAAGTCACCCTAAAGGACTTGGACATGCTGTTTTACAGGCAAGGGCCTTTATTGGGGATGAGCCATTTGTTGTTATGCTTGGTGACGACTTGATGGAAGATAAGGTTCCCCTAACCCAGCAGCTAATCAATGACTACAACAAGGTTCATGCTTCAACAATCGCTGTTATGGAAGTTCCTAAAAAAGATGTTGACAAATACGGGGTTATCGCTCCTGAAGGTCAGGTCGAAAAAGATCTTTACAATGTAGCGAATTTTGTTGAAAAACCACCAGTTGATGAGGCTCCAAGTAATCTTGCCATTATTGGGCGTTACCTATTAACACCTGAAATCTTTAATATTTTAGAAAATCAAGAGCCAGGTGCTGGAGGAGAAATCCAACTTACAGATGCCATTGAATCTCTCAATAAAATTCAAAGAGTTTTTGCTCATAAATTTACGGGTAAACGTTATGATGTTGGTGACAAACTTGGTTTTGTTGAAACAACAATCGAGCACGGCCTAAGACATCCTCAAATCAAAGATGGACTTAGAGAGTACATTATTGAGCTTGGTCTTAAACTTGAGGAAGAAAACATCAAAAAAGCTGACCGCACTCAAGCTAAAGAAAACAAGGAAAAATAGGGACAAATTGTCCCTTTTTTCTCTTTTTCCATTATTTTTTCAAAAAAAATGCTATCATTTATTTAAAGATAGAAATAGGATGAGGTTAAATGAATACAGAAGAATTTTATAAGGAACTAGAAAAATTTGAACTTGTACTTGACGACAGGCAAAAGGAGCAATTTGAAGCTTACTTTACTCTCCTGGTTGAATGGAATGAAAAGATAAATCTTACGGCAATCACTGAGAAAAAGGAGGTCTATCTCAAACATTTTTACGATTCGATTGCTCCCATTTTATATGGACTTATTCCAAATGAAGAGGTCAAACTTTTAGATATTGGAGCTGGAGCAGGATTTCCAAGTATTCCCATGAAGATTATCTTCCCCCATATCAAGGTCACAATTATTGACTCCCTTAATAAGCGAATCAACTTTTTAAGGCTCTTGGGCGGAGAACTTGGTATTTCAGATCTTGAGCTCTTACATGGTCGAGCTGAAGACTTTGGCCAGGATAAGGAATTTAGAGGGAGCTTTGATTTTGTGACAGCACGTGCCGTGGCCCGTCTTAATGTCCTAAATGAGATTACCATTCCCTTCCTGAAAAAAAATGGAATTCTCTTATCACTTAAGGCAAGCCAGATGAAGGATGAGGTTAGTGAAGCCAAGCATTCTCTGTCAGTCCTTGGGGCAAAGCTTATCAAGGAAGTTGATTACAAGCTACCTAACGGTGATGAGAGGCACATTCTTGTAATAGAAAAAACCAAGGATACTCCCAATAAGTATCCCCGTAAAGCTGGTACACCCAATAAAAAACCCCTTTAAAGCAACAAAAAAGAATCCCCCATTCGGAAGGATTCTTTTTATTTTTATTTGTCTTCAGGCTGATTAGTTTCATCACCAGCACCATTAACATCATTCTTAACTTCCTTGGCCTTATCTGCCACTTGGCTAGCTGCCTCAGCTTCTTTTTTAGCAGTTTTGTCATTTTGAAGTTGAGTTTGAATATCATCTAACTCCTTGCGTGTTTCTTGTTCCAAGTTGACTACCAAATGGTCAAAATCGCTCTTTTCAAAGACCCATCCGACAAAAACTCCTATAGCTAACATAGCTAAAATCAAGATAATCAGTGGTAACTTAATTGCAAAAAACAAAAGAGAAACTTCAACAGATTTCCAGTTTTGTAAAGCAAATACCGCAACAAGTACAACAATAATTAGTGCAACTACCCTCTTAAAGGTAAAAAATGATTTAGCGTCTTTCATCATACTTCCTCCAATCCTTATTTTCCACCATTCTACAAAAAAAAGGTGAGTAAGTCAAAAAAATAAGTTATTAAAAAAATACTAACATGGCTACCTAATTAGTCAAAAGCTTAAAATTATACCTTTAGGGACTGATTATCTAGCAATTGATAGACTTTTGATCTCAAATTTTCCTAAGCCATTTAAAAGCTCCATGAGGTGAGTGATGGTTCGACCACTGGTATAAATATCATCAAAGATTAAAATTTTCTTGGGGCAGTCAAGACCTTCCTCTAAAGAGAATGGATTTTCAGCCAACAAGCGTTCCTTACGATTTCTTAATTTTTGCGAATCAGATTCATCCTTTTTAAATAGATTAAGGTAGGGAATACGAGCTGCTTCAAGAATGGAAGTTACCTGACAAAAACCTCTCTCCTCAAGCCTTTTACTACTAACTGGAACGGGAACGACTGTGTAACCCTTATAGTTTGTAAGGGCCCTTTTAAGACTATTAGCAAAAACCAATCTCAGGCGGTAATCTCCTTGGAGCTTATAGGCCACAAAGAAGTCTCTCATAGCCTGATTGTACCTATAAAGTGCCTCATGCTGGACCAGAATCCCACTACTAGTAGCCCAGTAGCTACAATCCCTACAGATATCTTCTGAAGACTCCTTCATACAAGTAGGACAGGTTGGTCCTTTAATCTCCTCAAACTTATCCAGGCACTGGTGGCATATTTCTGCGGTTTTATTTCTTAAGAACAAGAGATCCAAAAAACCCACTGAATCTTTCACTAAACTTGAGCATAAAAGACAGATCATCAAAAACCTCCCAACTTATTCATCAGCTTAATTTCCTTAATGGCCTTGTTCATCGCCTGACTCTTACCATCATGAAAAAAATAAATCAAGCCATCAGGCCTCTCCATACTCCTTCCGACCCTTCCTCCAATTTGGACTAAGGAACTTGAGTTAAAGAGCCTGTGATTGGCTTGTAGAATGAAGACATCAACCCTTGGAAAAGTCACGCCCCGCTCAAGAATTGTAGTTGTCACCAAAATATCAAGTTGACCCTCCCTAAATTTTTCCACCTGCTCCTTTCTATCCTCACTTAAACTTGAAACAAAAGCAATTCTCTCCTGCCTTAGAATATCTTTTAAGGCAGCAGTAAATTTTTGGCCGAAGCCTATAACCGGAACAAATATTAATAAAGGATATCCCGTTGCCCTTTGTCTCCTTAAGTAGCTGATTAATTTTTTAGGTAGTTTTCTTAGATCCCAGGGAATATGACACCAAATATTTTGAGGAATAACCAGAGGCTTCCCGTGAAATCTCCTGGCCAAGGTAGCTTTCTTTAAGTGACCTGATTTGACCTTTTGGTCTAAATTATTGGTGGCAGTAGCTGTTAAATAAATAAGACAGCTACATTTCCTTCTGGCTTTTTCTGCAGCCTGGTATAAGAGCTCATTATCCTTAAAGGGAAAGGCATCAACCTCATCAATAATTAGTAGGTCAAAAGCCTCCTTAAAGCGTAAGAGTTGATGGGTCGTTAAAATCGTAAGCTGGCTTCTAAAGTACTTATCCCCATCCGCATGCAAAAGACAAATATCCAGGCTAAAATCCTTGACCAGCCTTTTATAAAGCTCCAAGCAAACATCAACCCGAGGGGAAGCAAAACCTACGCTCCCACCTTCATTAATAATCTTAGCCACTACCTGATAGGTCATCTCAGTCTTTCCAGCACCTGTTACCGCATGAACCCAAATTTCTTCCTTATCCTTCAAGGCCTGTAAGAGCTCCTCTGATATCTTATTCTGGAGGTCTGTTAGCTGTCCCGACCAGCTTAAGACACTCTCGTCTCTTTTGGGAAAATCAACTTGTTTTAAGTGGTAAAGACTTTCATCTGATCTGACTCGGCCAAGTTTTAGACAGCTGGGACAAAAGTAGGCTCCAATTGGAAGTCTGACCTCCTCCTTCAAATGCTTACTAATACATCTATTACAAAGGATATACCTTCCCTCTTCAATCATCGATTTTACCTGGCAGTCTTCTTCTGGCAAGTAATCAAGTTCACTTTTACTTACAATCCGTCCATATAATAGTTCATCCATATTTATATATACGCAAATTTAAGCTTATTTTCTCATAAAATAAATGAATTTTTTTCATCAAAAAATCAGACCCTCCAAGATAGGAGAATCTGATTTTCATTAATGGAGCCGGTGGGAGTCGAACCCACGTCCGAATATCTTGCTACACAAAGTTCTACAACCATAGGCTATGCATTAATTTGATTAAATCCACAGACATAGCTCAACTGGGAATTTAACGAGTCTATAATCTTCTCCTTAAAGGGCTAGACAACCTTCAAGTGTATCCCACTAATTTTGAGGACTAAAATTCACCATGGGCGAATGAAAGCTAGTCCACGTGTGCTGGTTTTTAGGCAGCTACAGCGTATGAATTACTATTTTTAGCAATTAATTTAAGTTTGCAGGTTAAGGTTTGCCACCTAGTTGCCCTTCATGCTCAATAATACCCGTCGAATCCGTAACGACCCCAGATAAGACAAGTCTAATTATACCATCAAAGCGTAACTTCCACAAATCTTTTATCAAGCTTTTGTGTATTTACCCGCCCACTAAAGGCATTCTCAATTTCTAAAAGCTCCTGATCAACTGCGTCCAAATCAACAAAAATTGAACCCTTGACCTCTGTTGTAAACTCGGGACTAGCAAATTCAAGGCCTCTTTCGCCCAAAAAACGATTGAAGCTATCATATAGGGCATAGTCAAGGACAATAGCAACTTCCTGCTGCTCAATTTTTTTAACCAAATCAACACCGTCTAAAGCATGAGCCACAGCACCCCCGTAAGCCCTAATCAGTCCACCTGCACCAAGTTTTGTACCTCCAAAATATCTGGTTACAACAGCTACAACATTTACTATTCCACGCTTCTTTAAAATTTCAAGCATGGGAATTCCTGCTGTACCAGTCGGCTCCCCGTCATCGCTTGACCTTTGAATCTCCTGCTTGTCGCCCAGGGTAAAGGCTGACACATTGTGTGTGGCCTTGTAGTGTTCCTTTTTTACACTTTGAATAAATTCTCTTGCCTCATCTTCGGTGTAAACTCTCTTTAGTTGGCAAATAAAACGAGATTTCTTTATCTCTTCCTCAAAAATTACATAATCATCTTTAATCGTTATAGTCATGCTTAAATTTTATCAAAATTTAGATACTTTGAGAAGGAAATAGAAAAATCCCTAAAATTAAGGATTTTTTATCACTTAGTTTCTGGGATTTTGACCTGATTAAAAATTCAGCTATCCTTCTTGATGATGGGTATTGATATCTCAATTAGGTTAGGTTCTCTAATTGTAACAATATTTTCCTTGTCAATTATATCTCGATTAATTCTTTTTTTAATAAAAAATTCCTTAATCTGCTTCTTCTCGTCCTGACGGATAGCTCGATACTTATTGGAAACAATAATTTCATAGTGGCTTGGAGCTTGTGTATAAACAACATCTGTATTCCCTGCAGAATAAACTTCTACAAGTTCGGCATCAGTATTTCGCAACTGCTCTCTGACCAAACCACGATGATTATTAGTTACATTAATTATCTTCATATGGTCTCCTCCAATCCCTTCCACCTACATTATATCACTAGACTTTTAAATATTAAAATAATAAACTAGAAGGTCTACGATAATTTTTCAATGGCCTCAGTTAATTTGTCATAGCTTGGTTCATCAGTCATTTCTGAAAGAATCTCATTGTAGACAATCTGACCTTTATCAACTAAGTAGACACTACGTGCTAGAAGACCATTTTCTTCCATCAAAAGCCCGTAAGCTCTTCCAAAGTCACCCTTTTCATCAGACAAGACTTCCATGTCAATTCCTTCAGCTGCACACCAATTTTTTTGCTCTTCACGAGTATTGTTTGAAATAGATAAAAATTCTATCCTATCATTTTGAGCAGCCTCTTGATTGAAGTGTCTGGTCTGGAAGGCACAGACACGGGTGTTAATATTTGGAAAAATGCTTAAGACAACAGGCTTATCAAAATCTGACAGACTAACTTCTTGGCCCTTTTGATCAGGTAAAGTAAAATCAGGAGCCTTACCTTCTGTAATTGGATTGATTCTTGCTGCTTCTTCACCGTGGCGTGTAATTATTTTCATTATCTTTATCTCCTCCTCTTTTATAGATTTATTATACATGAATGGAGCATAAATATCCGAATCGAGGATTTTAAATTAAAAAAAAGACCCGAAGGTCTTTCATTATTTAGGGTAAACATCCTTACCAAACCACTTGTCAGAGATTTTTTGGAAGTCCCCTGACTCGTGAAGTTCCTTGATGGCAGTATTAATCTTTTCAACCAAGGTTTTATCTGCTTTGCGGGCACCTACAGCAAAGTTTTCTGAGCTATAGTCAGTTTTAATAATGTTGTAGTCAGCAATTTCATTGTTCTTATTGAGATAGTATTCTGCATAAACGTCGTCAATTAACAGACCATCAATTCGACCACTCTTAAGGTCAAGAAGGGCCTCATTAAAGCCTTCATAAAGGGTTGCATCATTATCTTTAACCAGGTCTTTTAAAACCTCTGGATTGTTGGTAAAGGCATCATAACCACTTGAGCCTTCTTGGGCACCAAGGATTTTACCTTCCATTTGGCTAACCTTACTAATATTTGATGATTTTTTAGTTACAAGAACCTGATCATTTTCCATGTAAGGCTTAGTAAAAAGAACCTGCTTTTCCCTTTGTGGGGTCACTGAGTAACCATTCCAAATCAAATCAATATTTCCATTGTTAAGCTCAGTTTCCTTCATTGACCATTCAATGGGTTGCATCTTTACCTTAATCCCGTATTTTTCAAAGACAGCACTGGCAAGGTCAATATCAAAACCAACATTGTTACCTGACTCATCCTTGAAGCCCATAGGAACAAAGGTATTATCAAAACCTATAACTACTTCCTTTTTATCTTCAATTTTCTTCCAGTCATCATTTGAAGATTCCTTCTTACCACAAGCACCAAGGGTTAAAAACACTAGTAAAACAGATAGTACACCTAAAACTTTTTTCATACTTAATCCTCCTTTGAATTAACAGCTAAAATTGTATCAGCGATTGTTTCTGCAAACTTCATATCATGGGTCACAACGATTTGTGTTATCCCAGCCCTCTTATTTTCAAGAATTAAATCAGCGACCTGATCCCTTAGGCCTGGATCTAGGGCACTAGTTGGCTCATCATAGCCAATAATTTTAGGATCAATCATCATAGCTCGAGCCAAGGCCACCCTCTGCTTTTGCCCTCCTGATAATTGTGAGGGATAAGAATTTTCTTGCTCCCCTATTCCTAAATTATTTAAAAATCCTTGAGCCTTATGGATAGCATCCTCCTTACTCATCCCCATGGTCTGGGTTGGACTTAAGATTAGGTTATCTAAAACCGTCATATTAGGAAAGAGTTGAAAATCTTGAAAGACAAAACCTAAAATATTTCCCCTAACATAGCCATCTTCATGGGAAATAACCTGACCATTATAGATAATTTCTCCACTATCAATACTTTCAAGACCTGCAAGCATCCTAAGAAGGGTTGTTTTTCCACCTCCACTTGGACCTACAATTGTTAAAAGCTCCTTATCAGCCACCACAAGGTTAAAATTATCAAAGATAACTTTATCACCAAATTTTTTACATATATTCTTTAACTCTAGCATCTACCAGTCTCCCTTCAACCAACTCAACCATGACGATTAATATCTTTTTCAATCTTATTAGCTAACAGGGTCAAAAGACCAATTATTAGTAAATAAATCAAAGAGACAGTCATCATAGGAACAAGGGATACATCCCGGCTCATAGCAATTCTTCCAGCCCTTAAAAGATCACCCAGACCTACTACATAGACCAAAGATGAATCCTTGACCAGATTGATTACCTCATTAAAGACACTGGGTAAAACAACTCGCACAACTTGTGGAATTACAACAAAGCGGGCTGTCTGCCATTTAGACAATTGAAGCACCTTAGAGGCCTCGATTTGGCCCTTGGGTATAGACTGCAAGCCTCCCCTAAAGATTTCCGCAAAATAGGCTGTATAGTTAAGAACAAAGGCCAAAAGTGCCGCTGGCATCCGGTCAAGAGTTATCCCAACCATGGGTAGGGCATA
This sequence comes from Streptococcaceae bacterium ESL0729, assembly GCA_029391995.1. NCBI lineage: Bacteria > Bacillati > Bacillota > Bacilli > Lactobacillales > Streptococcaceae > Streptococcaceae bacterium ESL0729. The sequence goes on along the minus strand of CP113924.1, from coordinate 292,090 downwards.
AAAGATGATGATTAATTGAACAAGTAAAGGTGTCCCCCTCATCAACCAAACATAGAGATTAACCAGCAAGCGAACTGGGAAAAATTTAACCCTTAATAAAAAAGCGACTACCATACCAAGCGGTATTGATAGGGCTAAAGTAATGGCAAAGACTTCTAATGTTATCTTTAAACCTGATAATAATTGTGGCAGTATTTCTAATATATACTCCATCTGTCACCCCTTAAAATGTAGTTCTATAATTATACAAATATTTAGATATTTTTGCAAGGTATTTTACCAAGGGAGCCTAGGAATTCCTTTATTTATAAATCTGAATTTGTTATAATACTATCATGAAAAAAAATGATAAAAATAAAAATATAGGTCTAATTGCTGGTGGGCTTATTCTCATCTTCCTTGTAGCCGTTCTTGTTTTCTTTGCCAATAAAGATAATAGTAAGTCAAGTGCAGCTAAAAATGAAAGTCTAAATGAGTTAAACCTGCCCCAATTATCGACTGCAGTCGCTGATGATGAAGCTGAAGTTAAAATGGTCACTGAAGCTGGTGATATTACCATCAAGCTTTTTCCCAAATATGCTCCCCTAGCTTCACAAAATTTCCTTACCCATGCCAAAGATGGATATTATAATAACCTAGAATTCTTTAGGGTGGTTAAAGATTTCATGATTCAAAGTGGAGATCCAGAAAATTCAGGACGTGGAGGCCAATCTATCTGGAAGGACAAGGATAAAAATATTGATTCTGGCCAAGGTTTTAAAAATGAAATTTCACAAAATCTCTACCACATAAGAGGGGCTCTTTCAATGGCAAATGCTGGTGCTAATACCAATGGAAGTCAGTTCTTCATCGTCCAAAATCCTGTTGATAGTAGTGCTGGTTTAAATACAGGGAAGTATCCAAGTAAGATAATCGACTCTTATAAGACTGGTGGAGTTCCAAGCCTTGATGGTAATTATACAGTCTTTGGTCAAGTTATTTCTGGCATGGATGTTGTTGACAAGATTGCCTCAGGTGAGGTAGCTACAAATGATTCTGGTGAGAAATCAAAACCTCTCAACCCAGTAAAAATCAAAAGTATCGAAATCATTAAAGATTATGATTTTAGCAAGTAAGACCTACCAACAAAAAACAGCTACCTTCTGGTAGCTATTTTTTTATAGCAAATTCCTCATGTCTGAAGGAAGGTCACTATTTAAGGTAATTAGCTCCTGGCTAATCGGATGAATAAACTCAAGCTTGTGGCAGTGAAGGGCCTGCCTGCTTATTCTAGCTAAAGACCCGCCATATAAGTCATCCCCCAAAAGAGGAGCCTTAAGATGGGAAAAATGAACCCTAATTTGATGGGTCCTTCCCGTATGAAGCTTGATATCTAAAAGAGAGATATCATCTGCTGACTTAACAAGCCTGTAGGAGGTATGAGCCTCCTTGCCCCCCTTGGCCACACATCTTTTAATGATACTGCCATCTTCTCTAGCAATTGGGGCTATAATTTCGCCTGCTGCTTCAAGTTCATCAGATTTTTCAACTAGGGCAAAATATCTTTTTTCAATCCTTTTTTCCTGGAGCATTTTGTCCATGAGGGCATGGGCAAAACCATGCTTGGCAAAAAGCATCAAGCCCGATGTATTCCTATCAAGTCTTGTTACCAGATGAACCTTCTTGTTTTCATAGTCCTGCCTTATCAAATAATCTTGGATAAAATTTGAGATTGTATGCTTGGGGTGAACTGAGCTTGTTACACTAGCATAGCCTGCAGGCTTATTAATAACAATAAAGTGATCATCTTCAAAAACAATGTCAAGGGGATAGTAACTTGGTTCAAGCCTATCAGATACACCTTCTGCTGGCAAATAAACCTCAATCACGTCTCCCTTACTGGCAAACTTGGTTACAATTTCCTCTTGGCCATTTAAAAGAATCAAGCCTCCCCTAAATTTTATCTTGGTCAGAAGCCTCCTTGAAATCCCCTGCTTGGCGAGGACTGTTTTAATTTTAATTCGGTCATCTTCAACCCTATACTCAAAGTTCATATCTACCACTTCTACTTTTACTTCTAGCTTTAGCTTTAGCTTTAGTCAATATCATCACCGATGAAGGATTCCTGCACCCTTTTCCAAAAAGAATTATGACGGCTTCCTAAAAATTTAACTTCCTTACCATCCAGTCGATATTCAATCCCAGCAAGATTGGTAAACTTATACTCCAGTTGATCAACAGTTAGTCCGTAATCAAGAGCCTTGTCTAAATTTAAGACAATATTTTCTTGGTCACTAACCACAATTGGTGCTCCAAGAGTCCTATAAACCCGGTTATTTAAAGATGCAATTTCAGCCATCTGCATGACCCTAAGTCCAGGATGAATGACAGCACCACCAATTGACTTATTGTAGGCAGTTGAACCCGTTGGTGTTGATACAGAAAGACCGTCTCCCCTGAAGCGTTCAAAAAGAAAATCTGAAAGATAAACATCAGCAACCAAGGTATGACTCAACCTTCTAATAGTTGATTCATTAAGGGCATATTTTTCAAAGGTCTGGCCATCAGCCATGACAGCCTTGACCTTTAAAAGGGGGTAGGAAATAGCTTTTTCAGGCTGTTCATAAACCACAGCCTCAACCAACTCATCTAATTCACTAGCTAAATAATCCGTATAAAATCCCAAATGACCTGTATGAACACCAACAAACCTAATCCTATCCAAGCACCTTTCATACTGGTGAATGGCCTGTAAAAAGGTACCATCTCCACCGATGGAAATAACAATATCTGGACGCTTGGCATCAATTTGAATACAGCGGGATTTTAATTTTTGAGCCAAGTCATCTTCTAAATCCTTTGATTGCTTGGAACCACTTGAGACAATAGCTACCTTCTTACCATCTGTAATATTCATCATTGTCATCACTATTACCTACTCCGTCATTTAATTTACTTGCTGGGGGATTAAAAAGCAGCTGAGCCTCCTGGATTTCCTCCCTGATTTCGCTCATTTCCTGGTCGAGGTCATAGGCAATCTTAGCCGTTTTGGCAATCCTTTCCTTAAGTTCCTTTGGAAACTCCCCCTGATACTTGTAGTTAAGTGAATGCTCAATGGTCGCCCAAAAATTCATGGCAAGAGTTCTAATCTGGATTTCAGCGAGAATGACCTTGTGGCCATTTATAGTTTCAGCAGGATACTCAATAACCACATGATAACTCCTATAACCACTTGCCTTCTGATTTTTAATATAGTCCCTCTCCTGAATAATATTAAAATCCTTTCGCTTCCTCAAAAGTTCTAAGACTTCTTCCACGTCTTCAACAAATTGAACCATAATCCGAATACCAGCTATATCCTGCATTTCATGGTCCAAATTTTCCCGCTTAACTCCTCTTAGCTTGGCCTTCTTGATGATACTTTCAACTGGCTTAACACGTCCTGTCACAAATTCAATCGGAGAGTGCATGTTTTTCTTTTGAAACTGCTTTCTCATCCCCCGAAGTTTTATCTTAAGTTCGCCAACAGTCTGGACATAAGGATCCAAAAATTCTTCCCAATTCATATCGCTCATAATCATAAATTAACAATTTTTCAAAAACTGGTCGTTCTCGTTCTTAAAAAACTTGCCTCTTCTCCTTTTTCACGTTATAATTTATAATAATTTTACCATAATTTAGAACGGATTACATTATGACCACAAATTTAGAAATCGAATATAAAAGCCTCCTTAGTATGGATGAGTACGACCGCTTAAAAAAGTACTTCAGCCATGTCACCCCCATCAGGCAGGTCAACCATTACCTGGATAGCACTGACTTTATCATGCGTGAAAATCGCCTGGCTCTTAGGATTAGAACCTTTGATGACTCAGCTGAGATGACCCTTAAGGTTCCGCAAAATGTTGGAAATATGGAGCATAATGCAAGGCTTAGCCTAAAAGAGGCCCAAGAGATGCTTGATAATAAAAAAATCAATGAAGAGCTGCCCCAACTAGCTGATATTTTACAAATCTTAAGGGACAAGAAGATTGATTTAAATAAAATCACAGTCCTCGGTAAGCTTATGACAATCAGACAAGAAATGCCTACTGAAATTGGGCTCATGGCCCTTGATAAAAATACCTACGCTGACAACTGTGACTATGAACTTGAGCTTGAGGTTACTGACGCCCGCAAAGGAAAGAAAGATTTTTATAATTTTTTGGCTGAAAAAAATATTGAATTTCGCTATGCCAAAAGTAAGGTTGTCCGTTTTCTTAAAACTTTAGATAATAAAAAAAGTTGAACCCAAGGGTTCAACTTTTTTTATTATCTTATTATGCTTCTGGAGCATATTCATTAACAAGTGCGACAACTTCTTCCATGGTTGAAGTTTCAGTAAGAGCCTTTTGAGCAAGCTCTTCCATTTTCGCAGTGTCAAGTTTCTTCATTAGGCTACGAGTTTTAAGAACTGAAGTAGCACTCATTGAGAACTCATCAAGACCCATACCAACTAAAAGTGGTACTGCTAGTTGATCTCCTGCCATCTCACCACACATTCCAGCCCATTTGCCTTCAGCGTGAGCTGCCTTGATAACATTGTTGATCAAGCGTAGGATTGATGGGTTGTATGGTTGATAAAGGTATGAAACTTGCTCATTCATACGGTCAGCAGCCATTGTGTATTGGATAAGATCGTTTGTACCAATTGAGAAGAAGTCAACTTCTTTAGCAAATTGGTCAGCAAGCATAGCAGCCGCTGGGATTTCAATCATGATACCAACTTGGATGTTGTCAGCAACTTCAACGCCTTCAGCTTGAAGATTTGCTTTTTCTTCGTCAAATACCTTCTTAGCTGCACGGAATTCAGTAACAAGTGCAACCATTGGGAACATGATACGAAGGGTACCATGAACTGAGGCACGAAGTAGAGCACGGATTTGTGTACGGAACATAGCATCTCCACCTTCAGATAAAGAGATACGTAGGGCACGGTATCCAAGGAATGGATTCATTTCGTGTGGAAGGTCAAAGTAAGGAAGTTCCTTGTCTCCACCAATATCCATTGTACGAACGACAACAGGTTTTCCGTTCATACCAACAAGCACAGCCTTGTAAGCTTCGTACTGTTCATCTTCTGTTGGGAAGTCTTTTGAATCCATGTATAAGAATTCAGTACGGTAAAGTCCGATAGCTTCAGCTCCGTTATCATTTGCTCCGATAACGTCCTTAGGAGTACCGATGTTTGCTGCTAATTCAAAATGTTTACCATCTGCAGTAACAGTTTCAGCATCTTTTAATTCTTCCCAAGTAGCCTTAAGCTCAGCATAAGCCTGACCTGCTTTTTTGAATTCAGCTTGCTCAGCTTCACTTGGATCAATAATAACTTCACCAGTGATTCCGTTAACTGCAAGCATGTCACCGTCTTTTACAAGCTCAGTAATGTTGTTGGTACCAAGAACAGCTGGGATTTCAAGGGTTCTAGCCATGATAGCTGAGTGACTTGTACGTCCACCAATATTTGTAATAAAGGCTTTAACAAATTTACGGTCAAGTTGAGCTGTGTCAGATGGTGTAAGGTCGTGGGCAATTACAACAACCTCTTCATTGATCATAGCAGGACTTGGAAGTTTAACTCCTAAAAGATTCGCAAGAACACGTTTTGCAACGTCACGAATGTCAGCAGCTCTTTCTTGCATGTATGGATTATCATCCATATTTTCAAAAAGAGTTACAAACATATCAGTAACTTCTTTAAGAGCACCTTCGGCATTGGTCTTCTTAGCACGAATTGTTTCCTTGATTTGACCAATCATCTCAGGGTCTGAAAGAACCATTAAGTGGGCATCAAATACTGATGCAGCTTCTTCACCAAGGCTTGATACTGCTTTATCGCGGATAGCTTGAAGCTCGCTTTGACTTGCAGCAAGGGCTGCGTCTAAGCGAGCTTCTTCGTTGTCAGTATTTTCGACAGTAACTGCCTCAAATGACAAATCCGGTTGAATAAGTAGATAAGCCTTTGCTACTGCTACACCATCACTGGCAGCAATACCTTTAAGCATTTTCGACATTATTCAGCAAGACCTTCTTTCTCCATTGTTTCAGCGATTGCTGCGATTGCGTCGTCAGCATCAGCACCTTCAGCAGTGATAGTAACATCAGCACCTTGACCAACACCCAGGCTCATTACACCCATGATTGATTTTAAGTTTACTGCTTTACCTTTGTAGTCAAGGTTAATATCGCTTGCAAATTTGCTAGCAGCTTGAACTAGTAAAGTTGCAGGACGTGCATGGATTCCAGTTTCTGCTACAATGTGAAATTCTTTTGATGCCATTTTGTATTCTCCTTCGAATTATCTAAATTAAATTTATGAAAAAATTAACAATTTCTTCACCCGGGGTAACCCCTTACAATAAAAATTCTAACATAAACCAGTTTAATATGCAATTAATTCTCCATATATAATTCTTGAACCATTAATATTCCCTAAATATTTATTTTTTCCATGAAAAAAGTAGAAGCCTAAGCTTCTACTTCACCTTCAGTTTCAAATATTTCCCTAATCAAGGCTTCAGTCTTATCCCAACCAAGACATGGGTCGGTGATTGATTTTCCAAAGACTTCTGGACTATCTTGACGTCCATCTTCCAAGTAGCTTTCAATCATAAATCCGCGAACGTTTTTCTTGATTTTTTCATTCCATTCACGGTTGACCAAGGTTTGGCGGACAATCCTAGTCTGTTCTAGGTATTGTTTTCCACTGTTGTCGTGGTTGGTATCAACAACGATAAATGGATTTTTCAGGTTCATTTTTTCATACATGTCAATTGTGCGAAGAAGATTGTCATAGTAGTAGTTTGGTAGGTATTTTCCTTCTTCCGTAACTGCACCACGTAGGATAACGTGGGCCATGTCATTTCCTGATGTCTCAACTTCTGATCCAGTAAAGAGGAAGTTTTGAGGCTGTTGAGCCGCATAAACCCCGTTGAATAGGACTGAAAGGTTACCGCTGGTTGGATTTTTCATCCCAACTGGTACATCAATACCACTAGCTACAAAACGGTGTTGTTGGTCCTCAACACTCCTTGCTCCAACTGCAATATAGCTGACAAGGTCATCAACTAATTCTAAGTTTTCTGGGTAGAGCATCTCATCAGCTGTTGTAAGTCCTGTTTCCTTAATAACCTTGTAGTGAAGGTCACGAACGGCCTTAATACCATTTAAAAGGTCAGGAAGTCCCATGCTATTTGGCTGGTGGATTAGACCCTTGTAGCCGTCTCCATTAGTTCTTGGTTTCGCAGTATAAACTCGCATGACCATAAAGATTTTGTCCTTAACTTCTTCTTGAAGCTTAGCCAGGCGACGGGCATATTCTAAGACAGCCTCTTCATTATCACTTGAACATGGGCCAATGATTAGAAGTAGACGGTCGTCTTCTCCTTTAATAATGGCTTCAAGTTCCTTATCCCTCTTCTTTTTGTTTTCAAGGTCTTGACCTTCAAGGTGACCTAATTTCCTAACTTCTTCAACATTGATTGCTTGACTTAATTTTTTAAATGACATGGATTATCCTACCTTATTTAATTTTTATGTATCTTATATCTATTTTTGCCTACGTAATTTCTACAAATTACGTCCGTGACAATTTTTAAATTTTTTACCGCTACCACATGGGCACAGGTCATTTCTCTTGACTTGAGAAAAGTCAATCTCCTCTACATCACCAGCTGCCTTTGAAGTTTCATCATCGACAAGCAGGTTTTCTTGTGATGCTGTTGTCCTTGCAGCTTGAGGGTGCTCCCTTGGTACCTCTTGGTGAATCTGTGCCTTCATCATCAAACGGGTCACTTCAAACTCAATTGAGCCTATCATGTCATTAAACATGGTATAGCTTTCAGTCTGGTACTCTACCAAGGGATTGTTTTGGGCATAACCCCTCAAACCAACAGATTGTCTCATTTGGTCTAAGGCATCAATATGATCAGCCCACTTACTGTCAACAACCCTTAAAATTACAGCCTTTTGGAAGCGTAATCTTTGTTCTGGTTCAGGCAGTTTATCCATCTGATCATGATAGTGGTTTTTGACCTTATCAAAGAGCAGGGCTTGAATTTCAGCCGCTGATTTTCCTTCAAGTTCTGATTTAGTAATCATATCTTCTGGAAGAAGGGAATTTTTGGCAAAATCATAAATTCCTTCCACAGCCTCTGGGCTTACTTCCTTAGTTCCTAAGGTTTGACCTTCGACCTCCCTTTCAATTGTACGTTTAAACATACCAAGGAGGGCTGAACTTAGGTCATCACTTGTAGTCATAACCTCTTTTCTTTGGCGGTAGATAATCTCCCTCTGCTCACGCATGACATCATCATATTGAAGAACCTGCTTACGTGAGTCATAGTTGTTTCCTTCAACTCGTTTTTGGCTTGACTCAACCTGACGGGTAATTAAACGTGACTCAATAACAGAATCTTCTTCAGAAAGATTCATGCTCTCAAGGAAGGCTGATACCCGCTCGCTACCAAAACGACGCATGAGCTCATCTTCAAGGGATAGGTAAAATTTAGACTCACCTGGGTCTCCTTGACGGCCACTACGACCACGGAGCTGGTTGTCGATACGGCGTGATTCATGGCGTTCAGTACCGATTACGGCAAGACCTCCCAGTTCACGCACACCTGCACCAAGCTTGATGTCTGTACCACGACCAGCCATATTGGTGGCAATAGTAACTGCACCCTTCTGACCTGCATTCATGATAATTTCAGCTTCCTTGAAGTGATTTTTAGCATTTAAAACTTCATGGGGAATGCCAGCCTTGGTCAAGCTATTTGAAATAATCTCACTGGTTTCAACTCCGACAGTCCCAATAAGGATAGGTTGACCATTATGGTGGCGTTCTTTAACCTCTTCAACAACAGCCCTGAATTTTGAGCCAACTGTTGGGTATAAAACATCATGGTGGTCAATACGCTGAATTGGCTTGTTGGTAGGAATGGGTACAATCTGCATGTTGTAGATTTCCCTAAATTCTTCAGCCTCAGTCTTTGCAGTACCCGTCATCCCAGCAAGTTTTTTATACATCCTAAAGAAATTTTGGTAGGTAATTGAGGCCATTGTTTTTGACTCATCCTGAATGGGAACTAACTCCTTGGCTTCAATGGCCTGGTGGAGACCGTCAGAATATCTGCGTCCTTCCATGGCCCGACCTGTAAACTGGTCTACAATCAGAACCTCTTGGTTGGCATCAACCATGTAATCAAGGTCACGAATCATGATATAGTTGGCACGAAGGGCATTGTCAATATAGTGGGTTAGGGCTGCGTTTTCGAGGTCATAAAGATTTTCTAAATCAAAATAACTTTCAGCCTTATCAATTCCTGTCTCAGCTAAAGAGATTGTTTTTGACTGCAAGTCGATGGTAAAATCTTCATCTGCAAGGGATTTAACAAACATGTCCGCTCTTGTATAAAGGGCACTTGACCCTTCAGCCTGACCAGAAATAATTAACGGAGTCCTTGCCTCATCAATTAAGATAGAGTCAACCTCATCAACCAAGGCAAAGTTCAAATCCCTTTGAACCAGCTCTTCAGTTTGGGTTACCATGTTATCACGAAGGTAGTCAAAACCTAACTCAGAGTTGGTTGAGTAGGTAATATCACAGGCATAAGCCTCTCTTTTTTCTTCAGCAGACTTAGAATTAAGATTAATCCCAACAGATAGTCCCAACCAGTTGTAAAGTTCACCCATCTCTAGGGCATCACGAGTTGATAGGTACTCATTAACGGTTACTACATGGACACCCTTGCCACTTAGGGCATTCAAATAAACAGGCATGGTCGCAGTTAGCGTTTTACCCTCACCTGTACGCATCTCAGGGACGTCACCATTATGAAGGACAATTCCCCCCATAATTTGGACATGATAAGGATAGAGACCAAGAACACGCTTAGCTCCCTCACGCACGACAGCAAAAGCCTCAGGAAGTAAATCATCAAGACTTTCACCATTTTGATAACGCTTGCGTAAGATTGAAGTTTTGGCCTTCAAATTCTCATCTGATAGGGCTTCCATCTCACCAGCAAATTTTTCGACCTCATCAGCCTTTTTATCTAGTTTCTTTAATTCACGCTTATCATTTTCAACAAGCTTTTTTACAATATTAGCCATTTCTTCTCCTAGTGTGTGTTGCTCGTTCCATTATATCATTTTGATAATTTTTTTCAATGTAAGAAAAGGACACCTATCCTATTCCGATAAGGACTTGCGGTTAAAGCCTCTAAGGATTTGACCCTCCAACTCCTTTTCCATCCTAGATTCAGGAGCATAATCTCTTTCCCAGTTGTCAGGCTTTAAAATCTTGTGGGTCACAGGATCAAAGTGGGCCTTACCATCTGGGAAAACCTTCCCCATATTTGCCTGGTGGACTAGATCAAAAATCTCAGCTGGATCAATACCCATAAGGACAAAGCTACCATAGGTCAGATAGAGGCTGTCAATCAGGGCATCCACTTCATTGGTCATGGTATCACTCACATCTTTTTTCTTTGAGATAACCTTATTATAAGCCTTATCCACATCCTCTTTCATCTTTTGAACCAGGTCGGTAAAGTCTTCTGTTTGCCCCTTAGAAGCTGCGTACAAAAGTTCCACTAATTCTTCAACCTGAAAATCCACCCGGTGGCTGGCTTCCTCTTTTGACAAATTTTTTGGTAGCTCCTGCAAGCGTCCATCCATCAACTGGTGAAATTCCTTGACCTTTTCAAAGTTTCGATCCCTACTTTTGAAAGGATTATTGCTGTCTGTCTTTAATAAGCCAAAATGTTTAAGGGCCTTAACTATCCCGTCTTGGTTGTTACTTGATGTCACATAGGCTGCCACATCCTTAACCCGACTGCTTGAATTACCCATGGCAATACCGCAGCCCACCTCTCGAATCATCTTGATGTCATTATCATTATCACCAAAGGCCATTACATGCTCAAGACCAAAGGAGTATCTTGCACCAAGTAGTTTAATACCTTCAACCTTAGATGCTCCCTTGGCCACGATATCAACTGAATAAGGATTACTTCTGGTAAAGGAAACATTAGGAAAACGCTCCTTTAACTTTTGTGTTTCATTTTTAGTAGCAACCATTACAACCTGATAAATAGGTTCTTCAATCAAACGATTCAAATCACCCTGTTGCGGGATTAGTCGCCTAATGAAATTTTGGAAGGTTCCTTTTACCCCGCTTGAAAAACCCTTAGGCAGCAGGTGATTGGCAAATTGAGCTGTCCTTGTTTCGCCAAACTTAATCAAGCTACTTCCAGACATGCCGTTTTCTCCACCAAAGGATACTTCACGGTGATTACTAATAGAATAGGACAGGATTTCCCGCAGGCTTGTCTTATCAATTGGCACCTTTCTAATCACCTCTTTGGGAGTAAAGATATACTGACCATTATAGGTTATGGCAAAATCTAATTTTAAATCCTCCATTAAGCTTTTAACAAATGACGGACCCCGCCCTGTTGCAATACCAACCAAGATTCCCTGCTGGCGTAAAGCTAAAATCGCACTCTTGGTGCTAGGTAAAATATTTCTGGTTGTTGTAAACAAGGTACCATCTAGGTCAAAAAATACAGCTCTTACATCCATTTTCTTTCAATTTCCCCACTAACTTGATTAAGTCTTTTATTTATTATACAATTTCTTTGAATTATTTCACCTATTACACATACTATATACAGAGGAATTTCAATGAAAAAAATATTAGTGCTCCATACTGGTGGTACCATTTCCATGCATGAGGATGAAAACGGGAATGTAAGGCCCGATCAAACCAACCCCATGAACAATATCAAGGTTGACTTCCCTGATGTTGAACTCCTTGTCGAGGACTTTTTAAATCTACCAAGCCCCCATGTCAGTCTTGAAAACATGTTGCAACTCAAAAAAAGGATTAAGAAGGCTTTTTCAGAAGAAGATATCGATTCAGTTGTCATCACGCACGGAACTGATACCTTGGAAGAGACTGCCTACTTCCTTGACTCAACTATCGAGCGGGGGAAAACCATTGTCGTAACAGGAGCCATGCGTTCAAGTAATGAGCTGGCAAGTGATGGAACCTACAACTTCCTTTCGGCCATTAGGGTAGCTGCTTCAACTAACTCTAAAAACCGTGGTGTGCTTGTTGTCATGAATGATGAAATCCATTCGGCTAGATACGTGACAAAGACCCATACAACAAATGTTTCAACCTTTCAAACACCAACTCACGGGCCCCTTGGTCTCATAACTAAAAATAGCATCCTCTACTTCCAAAATGATCATGAAGATAAGCACTTAGATATCCAATCAGTCGAAGGTCAGGTGCCAATCATTAAGGCTTATGCTGGCATGGATGGAAGTATCATTGATTTACTTGATTCAGATAAGCTTGATGGACTGGTCATTGAAGCTTTAGGAGCTGGGAATTTACCGCCAAAAGCCTTTAAAAGTCTTGAGCGAATTATTGCTGCAAAAATACCAGTTGTCCTAGTTTCTCGCTGCTTTAACGGGATTGCTGAGCCAGTTTATAGCTACGAGGGTGGAGGAGTCGTCCTCCATGAAAAAGGAGTTTTATTCAGTAGGGAAATCAACTCCCAAAAGGCTAGAATCAAATTAATAATCGCCTTAAACGCCAAACTTAAGGGTCAAAGCTTTACTGAATATATGGAACATTAAAAACCCAGGGTTAATGACCCTAGGTTTTTTATTTACTTACAACAAAAGCATTGGGTATTTCCCTTTCACTTCCATTGCTTAGTTGATTAACGAGTTTACCATCGTAGTACATCTCACTTGAGCCACCGCCATCTAGGTTACTTGCATTTACTGCCCCTAGATTCTTCATAACCTCTTGCAGGTCATATAGGCTTGCACCAGCACTCGATGATGACCTTCCTTCAATAACTACAAAGAAGATACTTCCGTCACTTGCTTGACCGATGGCCGTTCTTGGTTGCAGGCCTCCTGTTGCCTTTTCAGTAACCTGTTCTTCCCCGTTGACTAAAAGATATGGGCCAAAGGAGATAGCATCATTAACTCCAGCTTCAAGGGCTTCTTGATAGGTATAGCTACCAAGAACGAGCTTACCTTCTGAGGTCATCCCAATCATTTGATAGCTTTCCGATTGATCTCCGTAAAGGAGTTTTCCGTCCATAATAGTTAGGGAATCAAGGGCATTCTCTCCAGTTGACTCAGTCTTTCTGTCAAAGTTAAAACCTGCTGCATTAAGGGCAATTTGATAACCCTCATCCTTAACTGTTTCAGATAACTTGGTTCCCCCGCCACTTGAGGTTAGAGTATTTACAAGCTTAACAGTCGAAGGATCTTTAATGGTTACAACATATCCCTTATAGGTTGAGCCACTTATCTCTTTGATTGACGTATTTGATGTGTCAGTACTAGATGAGCTTGAGCTTGTTGAGAGGTTAATAGTTGAGCTGTCTGATTTGGTATCGTTAGTTACCTGGTACTTGGCTAGAATCTTATTTATCTCATCATCATTTAAAAATGATGTTGCCAGCCACTTGTGGCTACTTGTGCTCATGGCAGTTTGGACCCATAAATCCCTTGTATCCGCAAAAACATCCGTTTTAAAGAAGGTATATATCCCAAGGACTGCTAGTGTTAGAAGTCCAGCTAGGGTGACTGATATTTTCTTCAGAAGCCTTGATTTTTTTCCTGTTGTTTTCATTTTTATCCTTTCTATTCCTAGTGGACCTATAACTAACTTGACAGTTTATTAGAAGGGTCTTCCACCACCTCGCATTTGATTGCTTGCTTGACCACTTGTCGTAATGGTATCAGTTAGGTTGTAGCTTTCGCCGTTGACCTTGACTGTTCCACCCTTAGACATATTAGGCGTTGAAACAAAGAGGAAGGCATAAGAATTACTTGGTGTATAAGTTAATGTTTCCTTACCATCCTCAATAGTGATTTGACCAGATGCTTCCTTGTAAAGGGCTAATCCGACCTGATCTCCCTGGGTTGTTTGGGCCATGCTTGCTGAACCCATAGCTACTAAAGTTCCTCCGTTTTGAACAAATTTACCGTCAAAATCAAGGGGACCATTGCCATCACCATTTTGTTCAACGTAAACTAGACCGTCAGACATGTTGATATTCCCATTACTGTCAATTCCATCACCACTTGCCTTAATTACTGTCTCCCCGCCTGTAATATTTACAATAAGGTTTTCATCAGCTTCTTCTTGGCCGCCAGGCATACCACCGCCCATTTGTCCGCCACCTTGGCTTGGGCCGCCTTGACCCATTTGAGGGGCCTTGCTTGATGAGTTTGAGCTGGTATCTTTTGATGAAGTGGTGCTTGAGCTTGCTGCATTAATTCCGTCATCAGAGGCTACAATTGAGTTCTTACCACCTTTAATGTTAATCACCTCAGCTTCAAAGCCTTCATAAGATTTAACTACATTAATTATTCCACCTTCAATATTTAGAACCTTACCAGCCTTAAGACCTTTTTTCTCTGCTGAGATATTAAGTTCTCCGCCTTTGACTGTGATGATTCCCTTACCGTCTTTAGTACTTGTTGCTTGAAGTCCATCACTTCCTGACTTAATGTCAATCTTACCACCTAGAACAAGGATTTGGTCTGTTGCTTTTAGGGCGTCTGTTGTACTTTCAATTGAGTAGGTACCACTTTCAATGGTCAAGATATCCTTACTACGAACAGCTGCCTTGTAATTAGACTTAACACTTAGGCTTCCGTCTCCTGTAAGTACCAAATCATTTTTCGCATAAAGGGTGGCATTAGGGGCACTGTCACCAGTTGGATAATTACTTGAGTCAGTCAGACTATTTTCCCCCTGAAGGCTCACTACTGTGTTTTTAGCTGCTTCAGAGTAGATGGCTGGGCCTGAATCAGAGGTAATTTTTGCATTCTTAAGGATAATTACCACTTCTTCATCCTTGGCATTTATATGAATCTGTCCCTTGTATTCCCCAGTTAAAATATAGGTACCGGCCTTTGTAATTTCAACGGTTGAACCACTTTCCTTTGATAGGTCAATGGTTGTTGCATTAGTCTCGTCAACTGTAGTTGATGTTGCAACAGTTTGGACAGTTGATGTGCTGCTTGTTGTCGTTGTCTGTGAACTTGTAGCAGCCTTGCTTGAACATGCTGCAAGAAGAAGGGATGTACTTGCTAATAGAATAAAGTTTCTGATCTTACCTGCATTTGTTTTTGTCTTCATTTATAATACCTCGCTATTTTGTGCTAATCTACCAAGACTTACTGGTAGGTTTCCATTACGTACTCTAATATCGTCAATTAATTTCTTTTCGTCTTGAGAATCTTTTAGCTTAACATTATATCTAAGCTCATATAGACTTCCCATATTTGTTGTTTTTACTGAATCCATTTCAACTTGATAGGCATATTTGTCTAAAATGTCATCAAAGAGACCTGGAAAATCTAAATCTTCAGCTATAGTAATTTTAAGGGTCCGTTCAACTGTTTTGTTATTTTCCCCAAATTTAATTGTATTTAGGGAAATAATTATAATTGCTGTTACTAGTGAAAATACAGCTGCTTCAAGGTAGGCTCCTGTACCTACTGCTAGACCGATAGCCATTGACCAAAAGATACTTGTAATTTCACGCGCCCCACCAGCAATTGATCTAAAGCGGACGAGTGAGAAGGCTCCCATAACAGCAACCCCAGTTCCTAAGTTCCCATTAACAAGCATGATAACTAGTTGAACTAGAACCGGAAGAGTTACCAGTGTAATAACAAAATTTTTACTGTATACATTCCTATAGGTATGTACCAGGGCAATAAGTAGTCCTAGGACTAGGGCAACCCCTACTCCAGTTAGTGTGCTAAGCATAAGCTTTTTCTCCTATCTCTTCTAATTTTTCATCAAATTTTCTATTTTTTTCTAAGGGATAAATAATTTTTTTATATACATTTGCATATTTTGAATAGCTGGCCTTAAAGATCCCAAGTTCACTTAGGGCCCTACTAAACCACATTGGATAGCTACCAAGGCTTTTAACCTCCATCAGTACGTCAACCTCTGGACTTAGAGGAGTCATATCCTCATCCTTAAAGTCTAATGAGTCCAAATCATATCTGATATTAAAATCAAAGGTTACCCTGAAATCTTCATCCTCTGGTGAAAATAAAGCCCTCCTGTCATAGGCTATTAGGACCTTTGGCTTTAAGATAAGGTTACTGAAAAGGTAGGTTATTTCATTAGCTATTTGATTATTTGACTTATCTGAATCGCTACAATTTCTTTCGAGGTTTGAGGCAATATGGTCTAGAGATAGGCCGCCGTAATTACTGGCCACCCTTCTTTTATAAACCACCCCCAAAACCTTCTTTTTTATTTCGAGGTAGACGTCTCCGTCTATTTTAGGTTTACCGTAGCTTCTAACCCTAAATTTTTCCTTATATTCTGGTCTTTCAATTGATTTTTTTATCATTGCATAGTCATCAGTATCATAGTAAAGGGAGTAAATTGTATGAAGCCCGTATTGGTCCTCTGTCAGTAAACCCTCGACTGCCTCCCTTAACTTTTTATATTGTTCAAAGGTCATGGTATATTTCACTTCTCTCCTTTGAAAAACATTTTTTAATTTCATAATATTTTCCTCCTTGATTTGCTTTTATTTTATAGGACAAAGCTTGCTCAAAGCTTACATCAAACTTTAAGGTTCCTTAATTAAATCTTTAAGTTTTCTTAAAGTAGATAAAAGTAAATGGAGTTTTTGGTATCAAAAAAAGACAGGTCTCCCTGTCTTTTTTCTATTATTATTTAAGACGGCTGTTTAATTCAGCTCCAAGTTCTTCAAATCCTGGTTTTCCAAGAAGGGCGAACATATTTTTCTTGTAGGCCTCAACTCCTGGTTGGTCAAATGGGTTAACCCCGTTTAGGTAACCTGATAGACCGATTGCAATCTCAAAGAAGTAGATGGCATAACCTAGTGAGAACTCATCTTGTTCTGGAATGGTTACAATCATGTTAGGTACTCCCCCATCAGTGTGGGCAAGAAGAACTCCGTCAGCTGCCTTTTTGTTAACAAAGTCAACATCACGTCCTTCAAGGTAACCAAGTCCGTCAAGATCCTCATCAAGTGCTGGAATATCAATGTTAAGGCGAGCCTTGTCGATACGAACCACTGTCTCAAACATGATACGCATACCTTCTTGGATGTATTGTCCAAGAGAGTGAAGGTCTGTTGAGAAGTTAGCTGAAGTTGGGTAGATACCCTTTTGGTCTTTACCTTCAGACTCACCAGCCAGCTGTTTCCACCATTCAGAGAAGTATTGAAGGCTTGGCTCGTAGTTGGCTAAGATTTCAGTCACCTTACCCTTACGGTAAAGAATGTTACGTAATGCTGCATATTGGTAGGCCTCATTTTTAGTAAGGTCATCAGATGAATATTCAGTACGAGCTGCTGCTGCACCTTCCATAAGTTTATCAATATCAGCACCACTTGCTGCAATTGGAAGAAGTCCTACTGCTGTAAGAACGGTGAAACGTCCACCCACATCATCAGGAACCACAAAAGTTTCCCAGTTATTGGCATCAGCATTTACCTTTACAGCCCCACGCTCACGGTCAGTTGTAGCGTAAATGCGTTTGTTGGCTTCTTCGCGGCCATATTTTTTAACCAAAAGCTCTTCAAAGACACGAAAGGCAATGGCAGGCTCAGTAGTAGTTCCTGATTTAGAAATTACATTGACTGAGAAATCCTTGTCTGACACATAAGCAACAAGCTCAGCTAAATAGCTTGAAGAAATTGAGTTTCCAGCATAAAGGATTTGCGGTGCCTTGCGGTCTTCTTTAGACTGAAGGTTTACAAATGAATTATTTAAAAAGTCAATGGCAGCACGGGCACCAAGGTATGATCCCCCAATACCAATAACAATTAGGACATCTGAACCTGATTGAATTTTTTTAGCAGTCTCTTTGATACGAGCAAACTCTTCCTTATCATAGTCTACAGGTAGATCAAGCCAGCCGATGAAATCAGACCCTGGACCTGTTCCCTCACGCAGCATCTTATCAGCCGCTGTAACCTGATCTTGCATGTAAGCAAGCTCATGTTCTGCAACAAAAGGTGCTAGATTACTGTAGTCAAATTTAATATGTCCCATAAATTCCTCCGATTTTTTAATTATCTCATCTATTTAATAGTGAAACTGTTTCCATAACATTCTATCTTTTTTCTACTTATATTTCAATAGATTACCATCGGTTTTTTAAACGCTTTCATAAATAATGGTTCTTTTTTGCTCCCATAAAATGAACTTATGCTACAATTGACTTATGAAAAAATATGACACAATTGTAATTGGTGGTGGCCCATCTGGTATGATGGCGGCCATTGCTTCAGCCTATTATGGCCATAAAACCCTCCTCCTTGAAAAAAATAGAAGGCTGGGGAAAAAACTCTCTATGACTGGCGGAGGACGCTGTAATGTTACCAACAATGGAAGCCTCGATGAAATAATCGAAAATATTCCAGGAAATGGTCGCTTCCTTCATTCAGCCTTTTCGCAGTTTGACAACCAAGACATTATCACCTTCTTCAAGGATGCTGGCGTAAAACTTAAAATCGAAGACCACGGTCGCGTTTTTCCTGCAAGTGATAAGTCCGCAACCATTATTGAAACCCTCCTCAAAAAAATGAGCGAATACGGGGTGACAAGTTTGACCAAGACTGAGGTGACCTCCCTTAAGAAAACCGATGATCTTTTCACCGTGAAAACAAAGGATGAAATTTTCCAAGCATCTCGTGTGATTGTAGCTACAGGTGGAAAAACTTATCCTTCGACAGGCTCAACGGGCTTTGGCCACGAAATTGCTAGACGCTTTAACATTCCCCTGACTGATTTTCACCCGTCAGAAAGTCCTCTGATTATGGAAAAACCTATCAAGGACCTACAAGGAATCAGCCTGAACGATGTTGAACTTACGGTAAATAAAAAGAAAATTAAGCATGACTTACTTTTTACCCATTTTGGACTGTCAGGACCTGCGGCCCTTCGTGCTTCTACCTTCATTCAACAAGCAACCATGATAAATCTTGATCTTTTTCCAGAGATGACCAAATCAGAGCTTCTAGGTCATTTTGAATCCTTAGACCGGAATAAATCCTTGAAAAATGCCCTGAAAGCTGACTTCCAGGAAAGACTTTTAATTTATCTTTTGGAAAGAGTAAACCTTGACCCCCAAACGCCCCTCAAGCAGGTCAATAAAAAAGATTTGGAAGGCTTGGTTGAAATAAGTAAGAAGTGGAAGCTTCCAATTGAAAAGACCTTCTCCTTGGAAAAATCATTTGTGACCCAAGGTGGAGTTGATCTTAAAAATATCAACCCCAAAACCATGGAATCACGCTTGGTTCCAGGCCTTTACTTTGTTGGTGAAGTTCTAGACATCAATGCCCATACCGGTGGCTACAATATTACCAGTGCCCTTGTAACTGGTTGGGTGGCTGGAACCAACTAAATTTAAAAGAAAAAACAGGAAGATAATTTCCTGTTTTTTCTTTTCGGTGAATACTTTCAGTCATTTTAGTTGCATATGCAACTAAAATAGATTATTATATGTCCATGCTAGTTCAAATTAATCCTTTCAAGCAACTTAAGTAGATCAGACAAGTCTTCCTCAGAAAATCCTTTAAGTCTCTCATCCACATAGCTTTTTTCGAGCTGTGCTAATTCTGGATATAATTTTAAGCCCTCCTGACTGGGATAAAGCTTCTTATATTTTTTCCCATCTTCTAGTGAGCTTCTGATAAAACCAAGCTTTTCAAGCTTTGAAAGAGCCCGACTTAGGGTGGTTTTATCAACCTGCACAAGAGAAACTAAGTCCGTTTGGGTAATACCTTCATTTTCAACAATCCTTAAGAGGTATAAAAAGAGGTTGTTATTCAAACCATACTTACTGGCATCGTGGTTCATCTTGGTCATGGCCCTACGCGAAATTGAACCCATCATTCTGAATATAGCAATGTTATTCAAGGGGCTGCTCCTCCTTTAGATAAAAATTTAAAACAAAACTAACACACATTATACATAACCTAAACCAATTGGAAAAGGAGAAAACCATGTGGAAAATTAAAAAAATTAATGAACTTGACGGACTAGATTTTTATCATGTCCTAAAGCTTAGAATCGATACCTTTATCGTAGATCAAAAAAGAGTTTATCATGAATTAGATGAAAAAGACCTTGTAGCCTACCATATCTTCTACCAAGATTCTAACAGCAAGGAAATTTTGGCCTATGCTCGAATTTTTGAAGAGGAAAGTGACATCATTATGGGACGTGTCGTCACTCATAAATCTATTCAAGCTAAGGGTTGGGGTAAAAAACTATTAAGGAAAACCTTAGATTTTGCCCAAGACAGGTGGCCCAATCGACCAATAGTCATCGAATCTCAAGAGCAGGTAATAGGATTTTATGAAAAATATGGTTTCAAGATAGCAGGAGAACCTTTCATTCACGAAGGAAGTCCCCACATCAAAATGAGGTATGAACATGAAGAAAATTAATAAATTACTTAAAACAATCGCTCTAGGAATGGACTTTGACAAGCAAGTCACCTCTTATTTTTTAAGGAAAAAGAAGATTTAGCTTCACCTTGTAAGTTTCCTAATCAAAGCTGAACTCCTGTATGATATAGAATTCAGTTTGTTACGTGCCGAATCTACTTTCCTCTGTAACGAATTAATTTCGTCCTTAACACGTTCATTACTATATAAAATATTTTCATTAACTTCATTAATATTTTCATTAACTTCATTAATGTCCCTACTAATTGAACTTTGAAGCTCACTGGCAGTTTCAACCATACTCCTGATGAGTTGATTTTTATTTTCTCTCATTTCATTTAAAGTAGCTAATTTAAATTTATCATCTATAGCTAAATTTGCAGCATCCTTCCAAGTATCAGCCCTTCCTGTTTCCAATAATGAAATATATACAAGACAATCATCTATACAATTTTGACCACTTTTAGCAAACTGACTTGGCAGAGACTTAGACAGTCTAGTTTTAGACCTATCAAGGATTGTTAATTTATAATTTTCTTCTTGTAAAAGAAGAATAGATTCTAAGGCTTCCATACCACAGTTATTTAACTTTTGTACATCATCCGAAATTAATGATTGTATTTTATCTTGACCTTTAATATAGCCTTTTTTCATATTTTTATATCGGATTATGCAGTTCTCATCCATTTCTTTTTGATCCGGATTTACTGCCACGGAATAGCTTAAAGAGTTAGGGTAGTCGAAGGTTGTTCCAATATCCTCCACTTCTATTGTGTAGCTTGGTTTTCCATCTTTTATGTCATAAGATACCTCACTTATATCCTCAGGTATCATCTCCATAATTTTTTTACAGTTTCTAAGGAATAATATTGACTGACCCGAGCAAAGGCTTATAATAAATCTTACAATGGAGATTATAAGCTTGACGGGATATACTGTGAATATTGATATGTATATAGCAACTAAAGTCCATGAAAAATCATGATTTGAGCCCATCATTTCAATTATTGGATTAGGTTTAGGTTTAGGCTTAGGCTTAGGTTTACCTTGTCTAATAAGATTTCCTTCAAGTTCTAAGGCATTCTTATAGCCTAAATTAACTGCAAGAGTTTGCAAATTTAGTTTTTTTCTCTGAGCCTTGTATTCAGTCTCTTGTATTTTTAGATTTTTGTTAAAAAGTTCTTGATTTGCTTTTGATTCATTTTCAAGTAACTTAATTTTTTCATCAAGATCTTTTTCAACTATGCCCGTATCATCATATATCTTTTTTATTAATTTATTTGATTCTATAATCCGGTTACTAATAATACTTTCTAATTCCTGTGAAGTTTTTCCTATAAGATTAGGAATTTTTTCAACACCCGAATAAAAATAATCTTCTGAAAATTGCTTTTCTGAAAAAAGAAGTGAGATTACATCCTTATTATTGAGATAACAATCTTCAGCTTCAAGCACAGGCTGTTCTTGTGAAATAACTAAAGAAAAAAAGGAAAATAATTTATTTTTAGGTAGCTTTGTAACATCTAAATCATCAGTTGTAGTTAGTTCATTCATTGAAACTAAGTCCTCCATAGAAAGTTGGGCAATTATGAGCCGCACATAATATTGTAATACGTTAATTTTACTCTTTTTTATATTCACAATCAATGTGATTTTTTATCTAATCCTTAAATTTAAGTAAAAAAGCAGAAAAGTACATTTTCTTGCTTTTTTATTTAACTATTCAAATTTTATTCACCTATACATAAGCTAACCCATTGTTTCAAAGCTTAAGCTTGGTAGGGCATTAAGATCTAAGTCTGCAAAATTTTCACCCTTAAGCTCACAGGCAGACGCTGCCGCAATCATTCCAGCATTGTCCCCACATAAACGTAAGGGAGGAATAATGACCTCAACATCATGAATCTCCTCAGCCAAACATTCACGCAATCCTTGATTGGCCGCAACGCCACCTGCTACAATCAGCTGCTTAACAGGATATTTTTTTAGGGCCTTTTGCGTCTTATTCATAAGGATGTCAAGAACAGCTGCTTGAAAGCTTGCTGATAAATCCTTAATGTCCAAACTTTCACCCTTTTGTTCGGCATTGTGATGAAGATTAATAAAGGCCGACTTTAGTCCGCTAAAGCTAAATTCCAGATTGTCTTCTTTAATCATGGCACGAGGAAAATTATAAATATCAGACCCTTGATGGGCAAGCTCATCAATCTCACGCCCACTTGGGTAGGTTAGGCCCATAACGCGACCGACCTTATCATAGGCCTCACCGACTGCATCGTCCCGGGTTTCACCAATAATCTTATAGTCTCCTGGCTCCTTGACGTAGACAATCTCTGTATGACCTCCTGATACCAGAAGGGCCATCAGAGGAAATTCAAGCTTTGCCTCAAGTCTTGCGGCCCACAAGTGACCCGCCATATGATTTGTTGGAATTACAGGAAGATTGTGAACCCAAGCAAAGGCCTTGGCTGCTGCTACCCCGACTAAAAGGGCACCCACAAGACCAGGGCCATAAGTTACAGCTACAGCATCTAGTTGATCAGGCGTAATTTTAGCCTCAGTTAGGGCCTCATCAATAACAAGGGTAATTTGTTCCACATGGTG
This sequence comes from Streptococcaceae bacterium ESL0729, assembly GCA_029391995.1. NCBI lineage: Bacteria > Bacillati > Bacillota > Bacilli > Lactobacillales > Streptococcaceae > Streptococcaceae bacterium ESL0729. Next base: position 268,964 of record CP113924.1, on the reverse strand, counting down.
GCGGCTTGCGACCTCAGGTACCACCCCGCCAAAACGCTTGTGGCTCTTAATTTGACTGGCGATGATATTACTTAAAAGTTCATCATCATTTTTTAAGACAGCCACGCTAGTTTCATCACAACTAGTCTCAATGGCTAAAATATATGTATCTTTCATTTATGACCTCTCTAAACGCATTAAAATTGCATCTTCTGTCGGATTTTTATAGTAGTTTTTTCGCTCATGAAAGGGCTCAAAGTTAAATTTTTTATAAAGATTCTGGGCGACATAATTAGATTTTCTGACTTCCAAAAAAAAGCTGGCCTCAAAGTCCAAAAGTTTTTCTAAAAGTTTTGAAGAAAGGCCCTGCCCTTGAAAGTCCGGATGGATGGCGATATTGGTAATCTCAATCTCTCCCATAAGCTCAGTAGCCGCTAGAAAGCCTATAAGCCTATCTTCTTGGTAAGCAAGAAGATAAACTGACTCATCCTGCCCAAGATCAGACTCTATCTGCTTCAAATTCCACGGAGATATCTTATAAATTTGACATAAAATATCATGAATATTTACTGGCACATTTTTACAAGTTTCTTCCTTGTGGCTTACTATCTTTACCTGTCTCTTATCCATTATACCTACTTCTCACTTCCATCTCCATTAAAAGGGCATCCGTCGAATCTTCATAATAAGCTAGTATTTTTTCTTTGACCAAAAAGCCACGGGCCTTATAAAAAGCTTGAGCCTCTTTATTATCAGCTCTCACTTCCAGCCTAAATTTACAAATATTCATAGCCTCGACTTGCTGACTAAGCTCATCCAAGAGTTTTGAAGCAAGGCCCTGCCTCTGAAACTCCTTTTTTACGACCAGGTTGGTAATATAGACGCTTGATTCCCTAGTTTCAAGCCTAAAGCCTAAAAAAGCCACCGGTTGATAACTAATTTCAGCCAGGATGAAAAAAGCTTGAGGGTTTGCGACCAGCTCAAACTCAAAATGAGGGTAAATCCAGGGCAAATTTTCCCCGTAAATACTTCTTTCAATGGCTAAAAGTTGGTAGATATCACTTTCATTTGCAGGCCTAAAGCTTATACCCTCTCTTGATTCCTTTAGCTGAAAATAGTCTAACCTTTTTTCCTTAAGCTTAAAGCTTACTAATATATCCTGAATCTTTTTCATCATGGTTTTCAAGCCACTTCTCCTCTGCCTCAACGAGTTTCAAGTAATTGGGTAGAAAATTATGGACTTCAACCGCTTCTTTTTTAGCTCCTAAAAGGGCTACTTCATATGCTGATGGAAGATTTAATTCTGAATCGCTTATAATTCTAGCCTGAGGTAATTCTGCCTCAATATCTTCTACAAAATTATCGACCTCACCCATAAAGGTTATCTGCTTTTGACCTGAATCTTTAAGTAGCTCAAGCAGGCTTCCAAGGGAAATATGTTGATCTTTTATAAAACTTTCTCCCTTTAAGTAGGCACCAGCATAGACATTTTTTCTTCTGGCATCAATTAAAGGAACAATCAGTCCTTTTTCAAAAGATAATCTAGCTGCAATGGCTTCAAGGCTTGAAATACCGACAAGTTCGCACTTAAGGGCGTAGGCTAAAGTTTTTGCAGTCGTTACTGCTATCCTAAGACCTGTGTAAGACCCTGGACCTTCTGCCACAGCTATTCGGTCAAGGTCACTTGCCTTCATATCTAGCTGACTTAGCAAAAAATCGATGGCTGGCATAAGGGTTATGCTATGATTTTTTTTAATATTTAGGCTCAGCTGACCTAGTAATTTATCGTCCTCAACAAGGGCCACGGATAAGGCCTTAGAGGATGTATCAAAAGCTAAGATTTTCATTCCTACCTCTTACTAATTTTCATTTTTATTTTTATTCTGCTCAGGTTATCCTTTTGCAACCCCATCTATTTTATGATATTATAAAGATAATTGCAATCAGGCGACCTTTGGGTGCACAGGCAAAATAATATATCTGCGGATATAAATATGATTTTCAGGAGATTTATAACATGTTATTTAAAGTATTTTACCAAGAAACCAAAACTCGTTCACCAAAACGTGAAACTACAAAGACACTATTCGTAGAACTTGACGACGTAACTGCCCAAACTGGTATCGTTAAGACTCGTGAACTACTTGCTAAAAATACAGCCTACAATGTTGAATTCATCGATGCCTTAAGTAAGGATGCTGAAGAATACGAAAGAGAAGCTGAAAACTTCGAGCTTACACAATTTTAAGAAAGTCAAAAAGATCCTTGTTTAGGATGCTTTTTGCGTATAAAAAACAGGAGAAATAATGTCTACAAAATTAAATATAAAAAATAATGAAGTCGGGGTTTTTGCCATCGGCGGACTTGATGAAATAGGTAAGAATACCTATGGAATCCAGTACCAAGACGAAATTATTTTAATTGATGCAGGTATTAAATTCCCAGAAGATGACCTTCTAGGAGTCGACTACGTTATACCTGACTACAGCTTTATCGTTGATAATGTTGATCGCATCAAGGGACTTTTCATCACCCACGGTCACGAAGACCACATCGGTGGAATTCCCTTCCTTTTAAAACAAGCTAATATTCCAATTTATGCAGGTCCTTTAGCACTTGCCCTTATTCGCGGAAAACTGGAAGAACACGGTCTTCTTCGTGACGCTACCCTTTATGAAATCAATGAAGATAGTGTCATCAAATTCAGGAAAACAAGCGTTAGCTTCTTTAACACAACCCACTCAATTCCAGAACCTCTTGGGGTCGTTGTTCAAACACCTCCAGGTAAAATTGTTGCAACTGGTGACTTCAAATTTGACTTTACACCAGTTGGAAAACCTGCGGATTTACATCGAATGGCTCAACTTGGTGACGAGGGAGTTCTTCTCCTTCTATCAGATTCAACCAATGCAGAAATCCCAACCTTCTCCCATAGTGAAAAGGTTGTCGGACAGTCAATCTTAAAGATTTTTGAAAAAATTGAAGGACGAATTATCTTTGCAAGTTTTGCCTCAAATATCTTCCGTCTCCAACAAGCTGTTGAAGCTGCTGTGAAAACTGGACGTAAGGTAGTCGTTTTTGGACGTAGTATGGAAAAAGCCATCGTTAATGGTCTTGAACTTGGCTACATTAAGGCACCAAAAGGAACCTTCATTGAACCACATGAGTTAAACCAATATCCAGGACATGAAATCCTTGTTATGTGTACAGGTTCTCAGGGTGAGCCTATGGCTGCCCTTAGCCGAATTGCAAATGGTATGCACCGCCAGGTTACCTTACAGCCAGGAGATACTGTGGTCTTCTCAAGTAATGCCATTCCAGGAAACACTCACGGAGTTAACCAACTGATTAACTCAATTTCTGAAGCTGGAGCTAAGGTTATCTACGGTAAGATGAACAATATCCATACATCAGGACACGGGGGCCAACAGGAGCAAAAATTAATGCTTCGCCTCTTAAAACCAAAATTCTTCATGCCTGTCCACGGTGAATACCGCATGCTTAAGATTCATGCTAGCCTGGCTCATGACACCGGTGTTCCAAAGGAAAATTCCTTTATTATGGAAAATGGTGACGTCCTAGCTCTAACTAAGGATTCAGCAAGACTTGCTGGCCACTTCAACGCTCAAGATGTTTACGTTGATGGATCTGGTATCGGAGACATTGGTAATGCTGTCTTACGTGACCGTCACGAACTTTCTGATAACGGAGTGGTTTTAGCTGTTGCTACTGTTGATTTTAAATCAAAATTAATCCTTGCAGGCCCTGACCTATTAAGCCGCGGTTTCATCTACATGAGGGGTTCAGGAGATTTAATCCGCAGCAGCCAACGCGTCCTCTTTAATGCCATCAGAAAGGCTCTTAATGCTGAAAATGCTAATGAGTCAACTGTTTCAAAGGCTATGACCGATGCCCTTCGTCCCTTCCTTTATAGGGAAACTGAAAGAAATCCAATTATAATCCCCATGGTTTTAACACCAGATGGAAAATAAAAAAAGCTAGGATAATTAATCCTAGTTTTTTTATTTTTACTAATTTTAATCTTTAATTTCAACAACCTTTTCACCCAGCAGGTTTTTCAAGTCCTTGAGACCAGCTTCTATCAGCTGATTATTGGGATTCTCTTCAGTCTCCACCTCAGGCTGAATCTGATCTGGTAGCTGCTGTTCCTGGGCATCTTGCGTCTGATTTTTCTTAAGTTGTGCCACATAGTCACTTCTCAGATTAAGCCAGTCCCCCTCTGACAGGGCAATTATTTCAGGGGCAACCCCTATAATATTACTTAAGTGGTTACCAAATTGAGCCTGTAAAAGCTGATTTTCCATAATCTTTTTGGCTAAATTTTCATGAGGAAAGGTAATTAAGACATAATTTTTGCTAGCCGCAACTGGTTTAGTATTACTCAAAAGAGCCTGCTCACTTGGTTTATTAAAGTGGGCAATCAATTCATCCCAGGCATTAATTGTAGCCTGCCTATCTTCCATGGTTGCTTCTTTTAAGACACTAAAGACCTTCTCCCGATCATAATACTCAGCAAAGGTGGTATCCTCATCCTGCTCCCGTGAAAGAAGAGCTGGTTTTGAAGGAGCTCCTTGCTGGGAAAGTTTACCCTCAATATCCTTTAACCTAAGTTTTAAGGCAAGAATCTCATCTTCAAGCTTCTTAACATGACCTTCCCCAGCATTATCATCTCCTGACCCAAGACCCTTGCTGCTAGTAATCTTTATGGTCATCACATCAGCAATTATTTTGGTCTGAAGGGAACTTTTGAGGGTCTTCATGCTATCACTTGCGATATCAATCCACGAAAAAATAAGATTTTTATCAAAATCAAGATCGGGCTTTAAAAGAAGGTCTCTTAGGGCAAAAAGCAAATCCTCGGTAAATCTAAGCATGTTTTTACCCTGGTTAAATAAGGTATCAAGTTCTGATAGTGCCTTGTTGGTATCAAAGGCTAAAAGGGCCTCAAGATATGAATTCATGGCTTCATTACTTATGCTACCAGTAATTAAGAGGGAATCCTCAAGACTTACAAGACCATCAGATAGGCTTAAAACTTGGTCAAGAATCGAGAGGGCATCTCTCATTCCACCGTTTGCTGCCCTTGAAATTACCTCCATGGCCGAATCATCAAAGGATACACCTTCTAAATCAAGGATATGCTCCAGGTGATTTTTAATGGCCTGACTACTTATGGTCTTAAATTCAAAACGTTGCACCCTTGATAAAATAGTTGCTGGTATTTTTTGAATCTCCGTAGTTGCCAGGATGAAAACGACATTTTCAGAAGGTTCCTCCAAAGTCTTCAAAAGGGCATTAAAGGCACCTGTTGAAAGCATATGAACCTCGTCGATGATATAGATTTTGTAGGCAGCAAGGCTTGGGGCATAGGTCGATTTATCGCGAATCTCCCTGATTTCATCAACCCCATTATTGCTGGCGGCATCAAGTTCAATCACATCATCCAAATTCCCCTTTGAGATGGACTGGCAAATAAAGCATTCATTACATGGCTCACCGTCTACCTGATGAGGGCAGTTGATGGCCTTGGCAAAGATTTTTGCAGCACTTGTCTTCCCTGTACCACGTGGCCCCGAAAAAAGATAGGCATGGCTAATTTGCTTGTTCATGACTGCATTTTTCAAGGTAGTTGCTACAAGTTCTTGCCCAACCATCTGGTCAAATCTTTGAGAACGATACTTCCGATATAAGGCTTGATAGGTCATTATTTTACCACCCCAATTTGTGCCGTCTTCCAGTCAGCCTTCTCCACTAAGATTTTTACGAAAGCTTCCAAATAATCCTGATCAACCTGGTCATAATCGCAAGTCTTAGGCGAATCTAGGTCCAGAACTCCCAGCAACTGACTATCTTTAATAATGGGAACCACAATCTCTGATTGGGCTTTTGAATCACAGGCAATATAATTTTTATGACTCCTAACATCATCAACAATAATGGTCTTTAATTTTTCAGCACTCTCACCGCAGACACCGCGTCCAAGCTCAATATTAGTACAGGAAACCCCTCCTTGAAAGGGACCTAAAATCAACTTCTCGCCGTCATAAAGGTAAAACCCTACAAAAACACTTGCCTGTAAAGTTTCCTTCAAAAGGGCTGAAGCATTAGAAAGAACAGAAAGTACATTCAAATTATCCATAGAAAGGAGGCCTTCAAACTGGGCCAACATCAGCTTGTAATCACTTATTTTTTTATTCACTTTCTTTAATCCTCCTCTTAAATCTGCTATAATACGTAAGTCATATTATAACAAAAAAGGATAGGTTTTTACATGAACTTAGATGAAATTCGTAAGCAGATAGATGGAGTTGACCTTAAAATTGTTCAACTACTAGAAGAGAGAATGAAACTTGTGGAAAAAGTTGTCAACTACAAAATTGAACATAACATGCAGGTTTTAGACTCTAGCAGGGAAAATTTAGTCCTCGAAAAAGTAGCATCTAGGGTAGATGATGAAAAATACTCAGCAACAATTGTTGAATCTTTCAAAGATATCATGAAAAATTCAAGAGATTTCCAGAATAAACACTTAAACAAATGAAAAAATACTACCTGGAAATCTTTAAATTAACAATTTTTGCCCTGGTAGTTGGTCTCTTAGTGGGAGTTATTGATGCTTTTTTTGGCCGAGTTTTAATTGAAATAAGCCAGTTTAGGGAGGAGCATTTTATGTATCTCATTCCCTTTTTGGCTCCGGTAGGGATTTTAATTGCCTATCTTTTTCAACAATATTCTCCCAAAACCTTGGCTGGGATGAGTCTTATTTTTGATGTTTCGTCAGAAAAAGAGGAAGTTATTCCCAAAAGATTGATCCCCTTTGCCATATTATCAACCTGGCTTACCCACTTATTTGGTGGAAGTGCCGGTAGGGAGGGAGTTGCCGTACAACTTGGAGCCACAGGCTCTTACAACTTGGGGCGAGCCTTGAAGATAGATGTATCCAATAGGTCTTTGATAATGATTGGAATGGCGGCAGGTTTTTCAGGCCTCTATCAAACACCCCTGGCTGCTTCAATCTTTGCCCTTGAAGTTTTAGTTGCTGGGAAAATTTACTATAAATTACTCCTCCCTGCCCTGATTGCCTCTTACGCAGCAAGCTATACCAGTAATTTTTTAGGACTGGAAAAATTTACCTTTAAACTTAATAGCCTCCCAGACTTGGACCTTTATATGATTGTAAAAATCCTACTTGTGGGATTAATCTTTGGGTTAACAGGATTTGGTTTTTCACAAGTTCTTAAATTTTCAAAAGATAAGCTAGGAAAGATTTTCCCAAACCCCCTAATTAAGATTGGTCTAGGTGGTCTCATCCTTTCAATCCTGCTATTTACCCTGTGGGACGGACGTTACGCTGGCCTTGGAACCAATCTAATTAATGAGTCTCTTGGTGGAGGGGAAATATACTCCTTCGACTTTCTTCTTAAATTTATCTTGACCACCCTTACCTTAGCTGTAGGTTTTCAAGGTGGTGAGGTAACACCACTTTTTGCTATTGGAGCAAGCCTTGGAGTCAGCCTTTCTACTCTCTTTGGAATGGATGCAAGCCTCTTAGCAGCACTAGGTTACTCAGCTGTCTTCTCTAGTGCTACCAATACCCTCTTGGCACCCATCCTAATCGGTGGCGAGGTCTTTGGTTTCCAAAACCTTCCCTACTTTATTATCGTGGTTCTTGCAAGTTATACCTTTAACTTCAATCGTTCAATTTACGGCAAACAAAAAATCTAGGACAGATGTCCTAGATTTTTTTCTTACTTAGAATAACTCTAAGTAGTTATCAAGTTCCCATTGGGAAACATATTGAGCATAGCTTGCCCATTCAATTCGTTTAGCTTCAACGAAGTTGGTGTAAATGTGGTTACCCATGGCAGATTTAACGACATCATCTTCCCTAAGTGCCTTAACTGCATTATGAAGGGTTGACGGGAGGTCGGTAATTCCTGCTTCCTTACGCTCTTCTTCAGTCATTACATAAATGTTAGATTCAACTGGAGCTGGTGGTGTAAGCTTATTGGCAATTCCATCAAGTCCTGATTCAAGTAAAACAGCAAGGGCTAGGTACGGGTTAGCCGTTGGGTCAACTGAACGAAGCTCAAGACGAGTTGACTTACCACGTGATGCAGGTACGCGGATTAGAGGTGAACGGTTACGTCCAGCCCATGCCACGTATACTGGTGCCTCATAACCTGGAACCAAACGTTTGTAGCTATTTACGGTAGGGTTTGTGATGGCTGTAAAATTGTAGGCATGTTTTAAGAGACCAGCTAAGAACTCATAAGCTGTTGTAGAAAGCTCAAGTTCACCTTTTGGATCATAGAAAACGTTGTTGCCTTCTTTATCAAATAAAGACATGTTACAGTGCATTCCAGAACCATTGATTCCAAACTTAGGTTTAGCCATAAATGTTGCATGTAAACCATGTTCACGGGCAATGGTCTTAACAACTAGTTTGAAGATTTGAATGTTGTCACAAGCTTCAAGTACATTCGCATATTTAAAGTCGATTTCATGTTGACCAACTGCAACCTCATGGTGACTCGCCTCAACTTCAAAACCAAGTTGAGTTAAAACATTAACGATTTCACGACGAGTGTTGTCTGCAAGGTCAGTAGGGGCCAGGTCAAAGTAGCCACCCTTGTCATTTACCTCAAGGGTAGGATTGCCAAGCTCATCAAGTTTGAAAAGGAAAAATTCAGGCTCTGGTCCAAGGTTGAATGAAGAAAATCCAAGCTCATCCATCTTACCTAAAGAACGTTTAAGATTACCACGTGGGTCTCCTGCAAAAGGTGTTCCATCAGGATTGTAAACATCACAGATAAGACCTGCCACCTTACCATTTTCAGCACCCCAAGGGAAAACAATCCATGTGTCCAAATCTGGGTAGAGGTACATGTCAGATTCATTAATTCTTACAAAACCTTCAATTGAAGATCCGTCAAACATCATCTTGTTGTCTAAAACCTTATCCAGTTGCTCTTCAGTAGCTGGAACTTCCACATTTTTTAGAGTTCCCATGATATCAGTAAACATTAAACGTAAAAATGTAACATTTTTTTCCTTAATATCACGACGGATATCTTCAGCTGTAACCTTCATTCTTTCTCCTTTTCCTTACATGGACTTGTGTCCAAAGCTTGTTCCTTCTTTACCCATAAATCTACTTTGGCGGACTAATTCAGCTTCTAATAACCTACGAACTTCCTTGTCACTTACAGATTTTGAAAGCTTATTGGCCCTTTCCTTCTTACTCTCATCATAAGTCTTCTTAATCTGAGCGATACTTTGGCCATCAGCTATATAATCTTTAATTTCAAGTAAGATATCTATGTCATTGAGCGAGTACATCCGCCTATTTCCATCATTTCGGTCGGGGAAAATTAGCTCATTATCCTCGTAGTACCTAATCTGGCGGGCAGACAAATCAGTTAGTTTCATAACGGTTCCTATTGGAAATACCGCCATTGATCGACGCAATTCTCTTTCTTTCACTTCGATCTCCTTTACAAGACATATTCTAACGATAATTTCTTGAAAAGTCAACCAATATGTTAGATTTTGTAACATGAAAAAAGAAAGTGATTTCTCACTTCCTTTTTTTCTTTAAAGACCTTGATCTTTCAGATAGCTAATAAAATCTTCACCCTTGTCATGAGCCTCATTGATATACTTGGCAACATCGACATTACCAAAATTACTATCATCAATTCCAGCTTCACGCATTTTCAGGCGTGCTTCTTCAAGGGACATAATTTCCTCAGCTGATTCTTTGATTTGACTTGCTTCTAAAGCCTCATCTGCAAAATGAGATTCTGCTGCTTCTGAAGCTTCAATTGTAGTCAAACTTTCTTCCTGGCTACTTGTCGAGCTTGATTCACTTGCAAGGCTAGAACTAGCTGAAGATTCAGTAGATGTCACCACTTGCTTGGAAGATGATTCCTTAGGATTTGAAGTCTTTTTACTTCCATCAATCTTTAAGAATAAAAAGACTGCTAGCAGGGAAAGCAAGGCTAAAATAAAGATTAAACTTGTTTTTTTCTTCATCAAATGAAATCCTCCTGACTTAATCTAAAAGATCAAGCTTATAACTCTTAATTCGATTTATAAGGTTATTTGCATAATTGGGATCAGTTGCATAGCCACCTTCTTGGAGGGCACGAGCCGCATCTTCAAAAGTAGGTGCATTAGATTTTAAGACATTTTTATATCGATCAGGAGAACCCACTATTTTTTTAGCATAATCTTCTAGGCTTCCAGAAAGATTTGAATACTTCCTAAATTTAGCCTTAACGGTAACTGGTTTTCCGTCAACATACTCTGTCGTATCTCGCTCATAAACTTCACCAATCCAAGAGCTGTCTGCCTTGATACCAAATAAATTATTGGCATTTTTGGCAAGTTCACTTTGCCCCCATGATGATTCTGCAATGGCTTGGCTCATCATGATAGAAGCATAAAGGTTTTTCTCCTTAGCAATCTTAGCTGCTTGTGGATAAATTTGATCAAACCATGATTTTTGGCTGGCACTAAGATTTGGTAAAGTAAATGCTGGTGCTTCAGATGAAGTACTTGAACCACTAGTAGATGCATCTGAGCTACTTCCACTTGTCGACGGAGATGTTGAGCTGCTTGTATCTTCATTTGAAGGAGTTGAGCTACCTACATTACCCGTACTTGAACCATTGTTTGGCTTATCAGTTGGTTGGCTGACAACTGGTGTCGGCTGTAGGAAGGCGTTAGCTGTCGAGCCAGGAGCCTGTCCTCCTTTTTTAACCAAGACAACATTAAGTCCTTCAAGTCTCTTGGACATGGCTGAACTTCCAGCAGGTTCACCATTTTTAGCCCAACCAAGCCAGCCACCATCTTGAATATGAACCCTATAGTAAACATCATAGTCATTAGCTATTGAGCCGGTTAGATTAATCTTAATGGCTTCAAGTCTTAAGAGTCGAGCTGTGGTTCCTGAAAGGGCATCATTAGCTACAGGATTTTGCCAACCAATATCTTGGATATGAGTTGAATAGCTAATCCCTCCATCTTTAGAAAGATTTGAAAGGTTTAACTTTACAGCTTCAAGTCTTAAAGAGCGAGCTGTGGTTCCTGAAAGACTACCATTTGAGACGTAGCCTTGCCAACCAATATCTTGAATGTGGCTTGAATAATTAACATTTGGGATGGGTTCAACTAGGGCAGGTTGACCTGTATCAAATTTATCACCTTTTTTAACCAATTTTACTTGGATGGCTTCCATTCGTTCACTAAGTCCTGTGCTTCCAGCTGCTTCACCATTTTTAGCCCAACCAAGCCAGCCATAATCCTTGATGTGAACTCGGTAGTAAACATCATAAGTAGATGCTACATTTCCCGTTAATTTAATCTTAATGGCTTCCATTTGAAGACTGCGGCCAACAGTTCCACTAATTTGATTATCTGACGACCAACTAGTCCAACCAACGTCTGCCACATGACTGGAATAGGTAATACCTCCATTACCAGCAAGAATCAGCTTAATAGCTTCCATTTGAAGGCTACGACCTGAGGTTCCTGATAAACTTCCATTAGAGACATATCCTTGCCAGCCTATGTCTCTAACATGACTTGAATAATTAACAGAAGGTGTTGCATAGGAAACATTTAAGTTGCTACTTACTGCAACAGCAGTTGTTTGACGGTTGGCATAGGCATAAGCGTGGATTGAATAGGTTCCACTTTCATAATTATGGTTGGCCGGATTAAAGTCAGCCACATACTCACCACTTCCTACCTTACGGGCATCATACCAGTAAAGGTCATCCTGGCCATTAGCATTAGACCATATTGGAACCTTAACTGTCAGGTCATCAATATTATTGGTCTTGACCCGAACAGAAAACTTACCATCCAAAGGATTTCCTTCGATTGATGCACTGGTAATTTTGGGCGTTGCACCAAAGGATACATTAATAGTATTATTTACAAGGCTTGCATCAACCTTACCAGCTGCATAGGCATAAGCATGAGCTGTATAATCCCCGACATAGTAATCATGGCGGCTACCGTCAAAATCAGCCACAAACTCACCACTTCCTACCTTGCGAGCAGGATACCAGTAAAGATCTTTTTGACCATTGGCATTAGACCATATTGGAACCTTAACCTCCAATCCTGGAACATCATTGGTCTTCACACGGACTGAAAACTTACCAGTTGAAGGATTTCCTTCAATCGAAGTTCCCATAATTTTTGGTGGGTAGGCCCTTTGCTGATAATAGTAATCAACAAGCTCCCTAAATTGGCTCATGTCATAGGACTCGCCAAAATATGTCCGCCCCCTATTTTCCCAGTACCAGTCAGGGTCAACGTGGTCAGTACCACCCCACTTGTAAGAAATATTACGGTGGCTGGCCAGATTTCCATCTAGGGCCTTACTTGATTCACTCACAAGTTTTGGAGCACCCAGATTGTACTTGATTAGCTGGTCTGCCGTCCAACTGGCAACATTTGCAACCTGCTTGGCAAAGTCCACCTTAGAATGCTCACGGGTCTGCTCTATCTGTACCCCGTAGCGATTCCCAAAGGGACCTGCTCCCCATGCCTTCTTGCTGGTATCAGCAATCGTTTTAAGGGAGTTTGCATCCGCAAAAGAATGGACAAAGGCATTTTCTTGATTCCTCACCATAAATGCTATTTCACTATCAATGGTTGAGTATTCATTGGCTACCTCATGGATGATAACAAGGGTTGGTTTCCCATCCGCAAAATCCATATTGAGGCCACCATTAATATTAGGATCTTGCATATTTATCTGAATATTTACAGATTCTGATGCAGGCCTAATATTATTAGCTCTTATGTAGTCATTTACAGCACTTGCATGACTTATACTTATTCCCATAAAAAGAAAAAGTAGCTGTAAGCTAACTAAATACGATATTTGTAAAACTTTCTTCATTTAGATATTTGTACCTCCATTGATTTAGTATAACATGGGGGATTTTTTTTGGCTATCTAAATTTAAATTTGTCAATGATTAGCTAAGAAATTAAGAAATATAGTATAATTGGTAGATAATTAAGGAGAGAATATGACTAACAAATATTTACAAATACTTGCAAGAGAAACCAGTCTTAAAAAAAATACCCTCTGGTTTGGACTTGGAAATACAATCTATGCCTTTTCATCAATTTTTCTTATGCTCTTTGTTACTAGAACTCTTAATGATGATATGGCAGGAATTTTCTCTATTGGCTGGGCCATGTGCCAGCAGATGCTTTCTATCGGTAATTTTGCTTCCAGAAACTACCAGAGTGTCGATGTTATAGGGGAGTTTAAGGCTAAAACATATTTTAATTCTAAATTTATAACGATTTCATTAATGTTTATTGGTATTTTTATTTACGGCTTTTTACTATCTTTAAGCTCTCTGAAACTAACAATTGCTGTCCTACTGACCCTTTTTGTTTCAGCTGAGGTCTGGGCAGATGTCTTTGCTGGTTTTTTCCAGCAACATGAGCGACTAGATATATCAGGGAAATCTTATTTCTTCCGAGTACTAGCCTATATCTGCGGATTTGCCCTTAGCCTACTGATTACTAAAAATTTGGAGCTTGCAATCCTTGTAGCCACAATTATATCTTATTCTTGGATTTTTCTAGTAGACTATCAGTTCGTTAAACTAATAGGCTATGACAGAAAATTTAAACCAACAATGAAAGATTTTCTAGCATTGTTCAAACAGACCCTACCTGTTTTTATCAGTGCCTTTACGATAATTTATATGACCAATACCCCTAAAAACTCCATTGAACTTTATCTTACAGATGACCTTCAAGCGGCCTATAATATTATCTCCATGCCTTCAGCCATTATTATGGTCTTGACCTCTGTTATCCTAACACCAATCTATACAACTATTTCAAGAAAATGGACGGAAAAAAATTTAGCTGAATTCCTTAAAATAATTTTTAAAATTTCGACTATTATTGTAAGCTTAACCACTCTGATACTGCTTGCAGGATACTTCCTTGGAATACCTGTTTTATCAATTGTCTACGGGATAGACCTTGCCCCTTATAAATCAGCCTTCATGATCTTGCTTGTTGCTGGGGGGCTTAACACCTTTGTCTACTTTACTACCTTCCTTTTGACGGTTTTCAGAAAACAGTATGCATTAATTTACGTCTACCTAATTGTTGTTATCCTTGCAACTATTTATACAAATTATCTAGTTAAAAACTTTCAACTTTTAGGAGCAGGCCTTAGCTACTTTACCTCAATTTTTCTTTTGGTTCTAATGATTAGTAGCCTCTGCTTTATTTTTTACAAGAAACAAACAAAAAAACTAGGATAATCCTAGTTTTTTTAATTATTTGTTTTTTGGTTTTTAACGTAAGCCTTCATAAGAAGTTTGCTAATAAATTCTGGCCAGTAGCGTCTGTAAATTAGATACTCTTCCTGCTCCCTTGATTTATCAACTGTATTAGCCGAAGTTTCAGAATCCTCATGAATCCTATGGTACATGGCTTGAACTGGTAGATATTTAATGTTACCAGGAAGTTTCATGATCCTTTCCCAGGCATCCCAGTCAAGGGTCATCTTAAGCTTTTCGTCGAATTTAAAGTCAGCTAGGGCTTCAAGATTATAGGATACAGCGGGACAGCTAATAAAATTACCAAAGGCATAAATCCTTCTTTGATAGGTTTTATTGTTAAAAAGAGACATGGTTTTTAGACCCAGAGTCTTAATTTTAAGATTGATATTACGCACTCGTACTTGGCCAGCTGCATCAATCTCTCCATAGTCGGTAAAAACTATCTTTAAGTTTTGATTTTTATTAAAGGCATCAAGAACACGCACACCATAGTCTGGTAAGTAAATGTCATCCTGATGGGCAATGGTAGCATATTTGGTATCCACAAAGCCTAAGGCCTCGTTCCAGTTAGCTCCTATTCCCTTTTTAACCCCTGCAAAAACTTCGATGTTATATTTTCTACCTAAATCATCTGTATAAGCACCAGGAGTTGAGGTATAAAGGATAATCTTTGAGTCCCCTCTTGCTACAGACTCCTGGTCCATTAAACTTTCGATACAGGCCTCCAAATAAGGAGATTCCTTATAGGCACAAATTACAAATGTGTGATTGGTCATTTTGTTTTACTTTCTAAAAATGCTAAAGATATTCATCATAAAATCCACTCCTTGCTAGGCCTACCAACTAAATTGGTGAATTATCCTTATATAGGTAGTAAGATTTATGATTGCAATTATTACGAGAAGAGACAGAAGAAATTTGCTTCTAAAGTTTACCGATAGATGCCTCTATCAATACATGCCGCTTATTTACGCTAGTGCTTGCAAAGGAAAATTTTTCCTTAATTTTTTCAAATCATATCTCCCAAGTACTCCCTCGACACCTTTAGGCCGCTAAAAGAAATGAAGGAGAAAATCTGCTCCCTTATTTGGCATCCATTCCACCTGGATGGTCAAGATGAGGAAGGTAAACAAATTAATTGTTGATGTATAAAGGAGAAGTTGATCAAGGAATTTATCTTGAATTTTAACCTTTATATATTTAGACATATAGACGGCAAACGGTACAAAGAAGACTAAAAATGGAGTAAAATAACGGCCCTGAGCCCCTTGTGAAAAGAGGGCATCTGGTGAGACAACACTGGTCCATTCAAAGTACATCCCAGTCACGATTATAAGCATCTGTAGGGGATAAACCATCCCTGAAGCTAGGCCAAATCTTTTTTCAACTAGACCGTCTTCTGCCCTTTCTGCAAATAAAAGTAAGGCCAAAAGCATAAAATCAAATGTAATCATCCAACCTGGCAACTGATAAGTAAAATCAGAGAAAAAGCCTATGACTCCATTATCCATGATCCCATTTAAGGTTGAATTTATATCTGCCCGGAAAAATGAATTATACATTACCTGTACAAAATGCATGAAACCACCCTTAGCTCGGAGGAAAACGTAGGCTCCAACAAGGGCTAAAAATCCAGCTGAAATAAAGGTCACAAATTTTCTATTTTCGATAAAATTAAATATTTTATCAATCAAACCGCCAATTTTTTTGCTTCTAAGAAGCTGGGTTGGAAGAAAGGCTAGTAGTCCCAGCAAGAGAATATTGTTTCTCTTAGTGACATAAAGAAGAAGGATTGAACAAATCAGCCAAATAATTTCTTTTTTGGTCACAGTCTTTCTTTGGACAGAAAGTCTGGTTAAGAGAGTGAAAAAATTAAAGATAGCAAGGATTGTAAAAACATCATAACTTAATGAACTTGCCTGTTGAACCATTATTGGTAAAAGGGCTACAAAGAACATAACTCTCTTGCCATAAACTGCATATTTAAGGCAAAAACAAATCCCTAAGGCATAGGTTAGGAGGTTAAATAGTCTCCCAAAAAAGAACATCATCCCATAGCTTGGAAAAAAGGCTTTAGCCAAAGCGACACCAATAATCTGGGGAAGGTAAACTATATCCTTCAGATGAAAATTAAAATCATATTCTAACTGACTGGCTGGAAGTTTTTCCCTAAAATATTCATCGTAATAAGTATGATTTGCTATTTGTTCCCTAATTTCAGCAGTCCCTGGCCACTGGCCTCCATCAGGTCTTGATTGACCATTTCCTACCCAAGTCCAATCTTTATCAATTACTCTATTTATAATATAAAAATGATGGCCTTCATCTGGTGGTGTACCAGCCGGCATAATCAAAACACTCAAGAACCCAAAAATGAGTATGAGTATTAAATAATCTTTTCTTACATTTTTCAAAAATCTATTCCTTTTCAGTTTACTCAATTATTAATTTAAAGGGCATAAAATATCCATATATTATCCTTCAATCTTATCGATAATGTTTTTATAGCAACTTTCAAGATTATAATTTTCCTTAGCTAGATTTACCCGCTCAAGGGCATCTGCCTTAAAGGCTGGAAAATTCTCGTACATGTCAGCCATCATTCGAGCAAGACCTGTGATATCTCCGAGCCTATACATAAGACCTGCCTGGAAGATTGGATAGGCTGATTTAAAGCCACGATTGTCTGTGAAAATTGCTGGAACCCCGTTTAAAACGGCCTCCCCGTAAGCTAGACCAAATGTTTCATCGGCTGATGGGAAGACAGCTATATCCCTATCTGTTACCATGGCCCAAGGATTGGGCTGATTGCCGATGAATTCTACATTTTTTTCTAGCTCAAAAAGTTTGATGAAATCAACCATCTTTTGCCTGTAAGCTTCATCATAACCACCAATAAACTTAACCTTCAAGTCAGGGAAATCTGGCAGGATTAAATTCAGGGCCCTTAATATCTCAAGTTGATTCTTCCGCTCAGTTAAACGTGAGATATAGATGAAACTCGTTTGGCTAGCTTCAAGCTCAGATAGCTTCTTTTCCTTGTAGTCAACAAAGGGTACAAAAGTATTAATTGTTTGAAAAAGACCTTCTTCATCAAATCTTTCCTGGAGGGTTTCAGCTAGTTTTCCTTGGACGGCAAAAATTTCTGAACTATGGTCAGAGAAAAACTTAAGCCTGTCATCATAATAGGAAAATTCGCCATCAGGAAATTCATGGATTAATTGAAAGTGGGCTACACCCATTCTTTTTGCTGCAACAGCACCAACGAAAACATTAGCCGTGTTAGTAATGACTAAATCAACTGCCCTTTGCCTAATAATTTGAGAAATTTCCTCAATGTTTCTCTCATGAGCCTGGGCTATAATCTCTTCAGATGCAGGTAGGCCTCCTGGGGCATCAGCCCACCAAAATTTAGTGACCTTAAGCCTTTCAACAGCAATTCCTTTATCATTAAAACTTTCGTCATAGCCCTCATAAGGACTTTTAGGAGCTAGATTGATAACTTCATGGCCCCTATCCTTCAAAAGAAACATTAGGTTTGCAATTGATAGTTCAGCTCCATTATCAAGCATTCCTGTCGGTGAAACAAACAAAATTTTCTTCTTTTTAGTCATGATTTATTTGCCCTCTAATATACCTAGATAAGTCATCTTCTTGGTCAATGGTTGTAAAATCTGCCCTAACTCGCTTGTAGGCATTCTCTGCCAGGCTTTCCCTTAGTTTTGGCGAATTAACCAACTGCTCAAGCCCTTCATACCAGGCCTCTTCTGTGTTTTCCACCAAGATACCGTCTACCCCGCTGTCAATAGAGTCAGCAAAGGCCCCAAGCTTGCTAGCAAGAGTTGGTACCTTGACCAAGGAAGCTTCAATCCACTTGATTTCAGACTTAGCCCGGTTGAAGATACTATCAACCAAAGGAGCTAAATTGATATCAACTTGAGCAATTAGTTGTGGAAGCTTCTTCCAGTCAACATAATCGTGGGTTACAATTTGACTCTTCAAGTGACTCATATCTTCTGGCAAATCCAGGTGACCTACAAGATGAAGTTCAACCAATGGTCTTTCCTCCATAATTTTTTTAAGGGCGGCCTTTATCAGGTCAAAATTTTCATTATGCGTAATCGATCCTGAGAAATAACCTATCCTAACTCGGTCAGACTCCCTTTCAAGATCTTTATGAATCAAGGCCCTCATTGATATTTCTACCAACCCTTCATTAGCAAGGTTTCGGTTTAAGATAACCTGATCCTTGTAGTTTTCAAGTTCATGAGCCAAATCTCTTGTACTTGCAATAACTCCGTCCGTTGAAAGCATCATCCTACGGTAGCTCATAACTCCACTATCGTAATTAGCTTTTTCTGATACAGAAAGTCCCTGAGTATAAGAAAGCTGATCGGTATAGCTTGTATCAATTACAAGGTCATCCACATCAAAGAATACTGGAATCTTAAGTTTTCTTGCCCAGTCAACAATCTCCTGCAGATTTTCATTGTACCAAGCCCTATAAATAATAAGGAAGTTGGTCTTGTAAAGGTCAGCCGTTGTCACTATTTCAGAACTTCTCACCCTAACCTTGAAACCAAGATTTGCTAGTTGCTCTCTTTTGTTTTCAACCCGGTATCTTGTAAGTTGTGGAATTAAATCATGGACGCCATCAATAATTAAGATACTTTCTTCCTTACTTTTAACGACCCTAATGGCTTCCTCAAGGATAGTAAGAGGATAGTCTGTCTCTTTTTCCACCCATTCAAGAAGTTCAGGAACTTCTGTTTTGGTATGAAGCTTATTGAGTTGGTAGATTAAATCATTATCATATTCAAGGGCCGTAAATTTAATAATAGGGTTATTGAATTTAGAGACCAGCAAATAAGGATGATGATAAACAGCAGAATCCCTATTTTCCTTTACATACACATCATAAGAGTAACCTAGATCGGTAAAGTTCTTGGTAAAGACTGTTTCATGGTGCATTATCGCCTCATCACGATTGGTAATCCTTGGCATGTCTATGAAATACTGGTAGAAGGCATCAGACTTGAGTAAAGTTTTTTCAATAACTACAAAGTAGGTTTGAATGTGGTGGGGAATGTAGCCGTATTTATTTAAGCCATGCGGATCAATTTGGGTTTCACCTTCAGTTATCCCCCACATGTCCACCTTCTTGTCAGAAAAATACTCAAACATATCTTCAAAGTCATTTACAGGACCAAGGCTTGTATCATTAACCAAAAGTAGTTGATCATAGTTTGCAAGAAGGTCTTTTCCTAAATGTTCAACAGCGTATTTAAAGGCTGTGGCATCATAGCCTATATTTTCCCGCTCCATAATTTGACCATATTTTGAAAGGGTATCAAGATCTCGAGGGTCCAAATAACCATTTACAACAATATAGATGTCCTCAGCAAATTTAGCAAGGTGGTCAAGAAAATAAAGCTTATAAGGCTGCAAGCGTTCTTGACTTTCATAGACAACAAAGATCAGGGCACGCTTGGCATTATTTGCCTGATAGACGTAGGCCTCCCTTTCTTCTCTTCTTAATTTTTGTAGGGCTAAAAGTTCCTTAGACGGTCTGTTTGCAATAGCTTGACGTTTTTGTTCCTTCCGCAAGGCACGTGCCATATTCTTTTGCTTAACATACCCGTATAATTTAGGGTTGGCCCTAAGGACCTTCTTAATTCCCCTCTTAACAAAATTTTTCATTTTCGGAAGTGCACTCCTAGACTTCTTAATCGGCAGGTAGGCCAGTTTCATCCCCCTATACCACCATGAATTTATTAAAAATTGATAACGTTCATTTAAATTATTGTATTCTTGTGCCAAGACTTCAAGCTCTTTTTTACTAGCAGTGGCCGCAAGTTCATGCTCCCTTGCAATATCTGCAAGCTCTTGAAGATTGCCTTGTAAGGCATCATGTTTCACATGTAAATTTATAACCTCACCTTCGAGGTTTTTGATATAGCTCAGTCTACCCTCTAAAAGATTTTTTAAACCATCAAGATTATAAACAAAATTTTCACCCCAAGGAGCCATGATTTGAGTCATTTTATTAATTGAAGTCGCTGAAGACTTAATGGCTGCAAGAAGAGCTTCTGTTATCCTTGCAAGACTCTGCTCTTCAAGCACCTTTACTCGAGTAGCTTCAGCCTGCTTCTTAATATCATCATGATTTTCTACCATGTAGATTATTTTGGAAACAAGTTCATCTATATCTCCTGCTTGATAGATATTTTCCTGGTCCAAATAACCTGCTTGCTCAAGAGTTTCTGCTCCTCCATTTTGGGCAGTAATTACAGGGATGGCAACTTTCATGGCTTCAACATAGGTAAGGCCAAAACTTTCAGACCTACTTGGTGAAACAAATATATCGTTTGCTGACGCCGGATGCCAGTTACCATTTTCCGCATAAGTAAAGCTAACATAATTCTCTAAATTATTATCTTCTATGTAGGTGAGCATCTCTTGATAATATTTTTCATCTTCAACTCGACCAGAAAAAAGAACAGGAATCTTGTAGCCTCTTGCAACTAATTCCTTAAGGGCATAAAGAAGCTCCAGTTGATTTTTTCCGTGACTTAGGTAGTTGACCGAAAGCAGGCGAATGTCCTCACTATGTCCCGTAATTGAAGGGACATTTGTATAGGGATTAAAAAAATCTACCTTCTGTTTAACTTCTTTTTGTACCGCCTGAGCCAGTGACTCACTTGAACAAAGAATTTTATTTGAAAAGGCATCGATAAAAGGATACTTGTCCTTAACCCAGTCAAAATCACCTTCAGCGAATTCATGGAGAAGCCAGATATGGGGAATATTAGTGATACTTGCTGCGATAGCTCCCCAAGGCATGTTTGAAGTATTAGTTATTAAGAGGTCAACCCCATGACTTTTAATCAGAGAAACCAGCTCCTGATAAATTAAAACATTATTAGCCTTTAATTCATCAGGAAGTTCAGTTTCATCCCACCAAGTGTAATTGAGATTGACCCCTTCTATACCTTCTTGTGCTAAAAAATCCCTGTAGCTATCGCTACCTTGGTTATAGACATTAACTATTTCATAACCAAGGCTTCTCAGATAAACCATCTGGTGATTCATGGAAATATCTGCACCATTTCCAAAACCTCCAAAGGGAGATAAAACTAAGATTTTACTCATGGGTCCAGCTTCCATTTCTTTTTAGAAGACCAAAGGCTGAGTCCTTTTCACTCTCATCTTTAAACTTATCTGTTCTAACAACAAAGACAAGCTCATCGTTATTTTCAGGGAAAGCCAGATAATCATCCTTGTCGCTCTTAATTGAGATGGCAACGCGGACTTTGGCATTATTAATGGCATTAAGTTTACACTTATAGTTAAACTTAAATGAACCCTTACCACTTGTCATATCAAGCATCATATTGTCATTATAGAGGTCAAAATTTCGGTCAATATCAACAAATGAAAAGGCTGGATAAGTCTTAATATCCTCTGTCACCGTATAGGATAATTCAAACTCAACATATTCATCAGGCCCAATAATACTATTATTTAAAAGTTTTACCTGAAGGTCTTCGACATACTTATTCTCAGGAGCCTCATATTCTGGCATCACATCATAAAAGTTATCAAGGACATATTGATTGGCTGTATCATTTGGGTCACCATCAGTTTTTACTAGACCATCATCAATTAGAAGGGCCTTATTACAATACTTACGAACAGCTTCCATTGAGTGGGTTACAAGAATGGTTGTAAGACCTGATTTTTTGCGTTCTTCAAAGTAGTCATTACATTTTCTTTGGAAGGCCTCATCTCCAACCGCAAGAACCTCATCAAGAACTAGAATATCCCCTTGAGCCTTAATGGCAACCGAGAAGGCCAGACGAACCTGCATCCCACTTGAATAGTTCTTTAACTTTTGTTCCATGAATTCTGAAAGCTCAGCAAATTCAACGATATCGTCATACATGCCGTCAATCTCTTCATTTGAAAAACCAAGCATGGCACCGTTCATGTAGACATTTTCACGTCCAGTAAGCTCAGGATTAAAACCAACACCAAGTTCAATAAAGGGAACAAGTTTTCCAAAAACTTCAACATTGCCTTTTTCTGGTTTATAAATTTGAGAAATAATTTTTAAAAGGGTTGATTTTCCTGAGCCATTTCGTCCAACAATCCCAAAAAAATCACCTTTTTCAACTTCAAAGGAAATTCCCTTTAAAACATCATATTTAACATAACCCTTAACACCCTTAAGCATGTTTAAAACGGTAACCTTCAGGCTGTTTGACATATCAACAGGAAGTTTAAAGGATTTATGAACATCAGTAACTCTTAGGACTACTTCTTTTTCTTTTGCCATTATACTACCTCCGCAAAGTAATCTGATTGCTTATTAAAGTACCAACGACCTAATAGGAAAATAGCAAAAGGTAGCAGGTAGGGGATAAGTGCAAGAAACTTGTTATCTACCAGCTGCCAGATGGTTAGATTTTCTGGCGAAATAGTAAGATAGCGAGCATCTTGAATGATTTGAGCCATTGGATTTAACATCATCAGCTGGGCAATTGTTGTATAGCCGCGGTCAATAATCATTGTAATTGGATAAATGATTGGAGTAGCATACATGGCACCTTGAAGAACAACCTCCCAAATTTGCCCCAGATCACGAAAACGGACATAGATGGCTGACATTAAAAGGGCCAGACCATAAGCTAAAATAAAGAGCTCGACAAGTAAAAATGGCAGAAAGGCAACCCGCCAAGTAAGGCTAACTCCATTGATTAAGGCAAAAATTACAACTACGATCAAATTAATCAAAAGATTGATAACTGAGTTCATGGTTGAGCTGGTTACAATAATTGTTTTAGGAATATTTACCTTCCTCAAAAGACCACCGTAAGACACAATGGATGTCATCCCTAGCATGGTTGATTCAGCAAAGAAATTCCACAGAACCATACCTAAAAGTAGGGCAACCGAGAAGTGGGGCATGTCGCCACCAAATCTTAAGAATCGCACAAAGACAAAGTACATGATTGTAAAAAGCATCAGCGGTTTGACAACCGACCACAGGTAGCCTAAAACAGATCCTTGGTATCTCAATTTAAAATCTGTCGAAACTAATTCCTTTAAAAGAATCAGATTTTTATTTTTCTTCATTATTACTTATTCCTCCGATTTATTACCAAAATTGGTAATAACTAAAGTCCGAAAGACCAGGGTATGAAAGGTCCTGTTCTTTCTAAATTTATATTTTTGTAGCTTGGAAAGTCGGGTAGTAAACCCTCCTTCAGTGAGGCTGACAAAACTTTCAATAAGCTCCCTATTTTCTCTAGTAAGATTTGGAAGCTCCAAAAGTTTCCTAGCTTGCTCTTGACTGGATTTAATTAGCCACCAGTATTTATCAACAAGCTTCCAGGGACGAATCCAGTTCTTCATTCTTTTTCTAAGGGTCCTTGCACCTAGCACATTACTATCATGCTGGCGATAAAGCTGGGTTGGAATATCGATATAGACAAGCTCCCCCATGCTAGCAGCTAGAAGGGCCAGATACCAGTCATGCATAAGGATATTATCAGCTGAAAGCCAAAGGTCTGCCAGAGCATGGTTAATCATACTTACCCCGCCGGTTACTGTATTTTCAGTAAGTTCTGCAAGGAGATTAGTATTGGCATGATGACTTTGCGACCTAATCATACTTTCAGAAACCACCTTAAGCTCCTGGTCGACTACCTTAAGATCTGTATAGTACATGACAGCCCTTGAATTATCATGAAGGCTTGCCTCATCCAAGGTCAGAGCCAATTTTTCGGGCAACCAAATATCATCCTGGTCACAGAAAAAGTAGAAATCAGCAGCTTCACTTTTTACTAGTTCAAAAACTGAGGCAATGGTCCCTAAATTTTTAGTGGGTTTTCCATCATTTATGAAT
This sequence comes from Streptococcaceae bacterium ESL0729, assembly GCA_029391995.1. Classification (NCBI taxonomy): domain Bacteria; kingdom Bacillati; phylum Bacillota; class Bacilli; order Lactobacillales; family Streptococcaceae; species Streptococcaceae bacterium ESL0729. The sequence continues at coordinate 244,710 of CP113924.1, read as the reverse complement.
GTTATTCGCCTATCGACAGCTGCAAACTCCCTAATAATGTCGGGTGTTTGATCAGTTGACCCATCATCACGAATAAGAAGATGCCAGTCAGTAAAGGTCTGATTTTGAATACTTTTTAATTGGTCTGCTATAAATCGTGCCCCGTTATAAGTTGGCATTAAAATATTAACCTTCATTCAAAAAGAGCTCCTCATACTTATTAACAATCCCCTGCCAGGTATAATTATCACAAACAATTTGTCTTGATTTTTGCCTGTATAAAGCCCGTTTAGCTTCATCAAGAAGATCGACCTCATTAATCAACTCTGCTAGATTGTCTTTTTGCCAGTAGCAGGCCGAGTCTAGGGTCACATTACGATTAAAATCAACGTCCAAGACCAGATTTAGTTTGCTTGACCACATGGCCTCTAAAAGACTGGGATTAGTTCCCCCAACCTCATGACCATGAATGTAGGCAAAGGCTCTTTCCCTAATTGCCTTTAAGGTATCCTTATCATAAACAGTTCCCACAAATTTAATCCTTGAATCACCTTCAAAATTTGTTGATTTTAAGAGACTTTCATAGAGATTGCCATCATCTTTGTTGGTAATAATAACTAAGTCCCTTTTACTTTTAGACCTCATAAAGGACTTAATTACCGCTTCATAGTTGTTTTCAGGTACGAAACGGCCAACAACTAAATAATAACCGTCAGAAGTTATAGCTTTGTTTTCAAACCATGAAAAATCCGGATTTACCCCCGCTTCAGTATCTGTCCCGTAGGCTAAAACTGTCGACTTAAAGGGCTTTTTGTATTCAGTCTTTAAGTAATCTTCAATTCCCTGGTTGTCAGCGATAATCAAATCAGCCTGCTCAACCATCTTACGCTCAGAGTATTTTAAGTACTTACGAATTGGATAGCTCCACTTGGAACGTCTCCACTCAAGACCATCTGGATTTACAAAAACTTTACCCCCCACTGCATGAATTTTTTTGATGGCAGGTGTGATAAAGGCTCCGATTGTATTTCCCAGAATATAGAAAATGGGATTTTCAATCCCCTCTTTTCTAATAATTTCTAAGGAGTAGTTGATGGCATCAAGGTCATAAAAAATGACCCGTGCTCCACCAAGATTGCGTGACCTAATGTTAAAAACATCAGCTCCCTTATACTTATAATGGCTTTTGTTCTCACTGTCAGATAGATTGGCAACATGATATTTGATCTCTGTGCTCTTTTGATTACTCACAAGTTCATCAACAAAGGTTTCAAATCCACCGTATTTTGCGGGAAGTCCGCGGGATCCGATGATAAAAACGTGTTGCATCTTGCACCTCTTCTTTTATTTTTTAAGCATTTCCTTTAAGGCATCTTGCCAGGTTGGAATTACAAAACCTGTCGCCTTAGTTTTCTCAAGGCTCATGACAGAGTTTTTAGGACGTTTTGCCTTTTGGACAAACTTGCTGCTGTCAACTGGTAAAACTTCAACATCGGTATCTTTTAAGATTTCTTTGGCAAAACCATACCAGTTGGTTACACCTTCGTTTGATAGGTGGTAGGTACCAAAATCTTTTTGATTTTCTACTAAATAAACCATGAATTCAGCAAGGGTACGAGTCCAAGTTGGGCGGCCAAATTGATCATCAACAACTGTTAAAGTATCACGAGTTTCAGCAAGTTTTTGCATGGTGAAGACAAAGTTTGCTCCGTAGTTACCAAAGACCCAGCTGGTACGGATAATGTAATGATGTGGTGCATACTTGTGGACTGCTTCTTCTCCTAGAAGTTTAGTGCGACCGTATTCTGTTTGAGGACCTGTCGCATCATCTTCCATCCACTCTTCACCGATTGGTTTTTCACCGTTAAAGACATAGTCAGTTGAAATGTAGACAAGGGTTGTATCATATTTACCACAAGCTTTGGCAATGTTTTCAGTACCTGTAACATTTACAGCATAGTCTAATTCTTTTCCTTCATCCTCAGCCTTATCAACAGCTGTGTAAGCTGCACAGTGGTAAACGATGGTTGGCTTAATTTCAGCAAAAGCTTTTTCAACTGCTTCAGCATCTGTGATATCAAGTTGAGCTGCATCAGTTGCTACGTAATCTTCATTACGCTCATCTAATAGGTGGCAAAGTTCTGTTCCAAGTTGGCCGTTTGCTCCAGTAACTAAAATCATTTTATCTCCATTCTTAATCATAATAACAAATTTTTTTATTTCGTTTGAATCTTTTATTTTTTATTTTTTATTTAAGTATAAAACTGCCATAAGGGTTAGCAGTAATCCTGAAAAATGAACTAAATCTTTTCCAGCACTTTGATTACCACTAACCCTATGAGGCTAAAATATTTTACTGATTGTTTTTGGCATAGTTTGCTTCAACAGCGTCTTTTTCAGCCTTCCACCAGTCTTCATGGTCAGCATACCACTTAATAGTGTCTGCGATTCCTTCTTCGAAGTTAGTGAATTCTGGCTCCCAACCAAGTTCTTCACGAAGCTTAGTTGAGTCGATTGCATAACGAAGGTCGTGACCTGCACGGTCTTGTACACGGTCGTAAGCGTCAGACGCCTGACCCATTTCACCAAGGATAAGTTCAAGAACTTCCTTGTTGTTCTTCTCACCGTCAGCTCCGATTAGGTAAGTTTCACCCTTTTCACCCTTAGTAAGAATAGCCCAAACTGCTGAACTATGGTCATTAGTGTGGATCCAGTCACGAACATTTTTACCGTCACCATAAAGTTTTGGCTTGATTCCACTTAAAATATTTGTAATTTGACGTGGAATGAACTTTTCAATGTGTTGGTATGGTCCGTAGTTGTTTGAACAGTTTGAGATTGTTGCATTAAGTCCAAATGAACGCACCCAAGCACGAACTAGAAGGTCAGAACCTGCTTTTGTTGATGAATATGGGCTTGATGGATTATAAGGAGTTTTATCAGTGAATTTTTCTCCAACGCCCTCACCGTGTCCTGGAAGGTCTTCGCGTAATGGAAGGTCTCCGTACACTTCGTCAGTTGAAACATGGTGGAAACGAATATTATTTTTGCGAGCTGCTTCAATTAAGGTATAGGTCCCAATGATATTGGTATCAAGGAAGGGACGAGGGTCCTTAAGTGAATTGTCATTGTGGCTTTCAGCTGCATAGTGAACAATGGCATCAGCATTTGCTGCAAGTTCATTCACAAGCTCAGCATCAGCGATATCTCCAACGACAAGTTCAACACGGTCGCCAAGGATTTCTTCGATATTGGCACGGTTTCCAGCGTAAGTTAACTTATCTAAGACAGTGATATGCACATCTGGATGATTGTTGTAAACATAGTGAACAAAATTACTTCCGATGAATCCTGCACCACCAGTTACGATAATATTTTTATATTCAGTCATTGTATTCCCTTTTTTCATTTCCTTATTGAAACTATTTATTTAATCTAAGATCTTATATTCGCGAGTAAACTTGTAGGCTGGTACTGCTTTTAAATACTTGCCATTAAAGACCATGACATCCCCGACAGGCACTGTCATTTTGACAAGACCTCCTGCATTTTTAATAGCCAAAGACCTGGTCCCATTCCATTTAAAGCCACCTTGAGAAAAGAAGTTTTCGGCCCAAAAAGGTAAGGAGGTGTCTGTTTGAACAGTCCAAGCCTCAAGTTTTCTCTTGGTTTTAAGATGAACAACCCTCATTAAAGCTCAGATGCCTTCAAAGGTTTTACATCCTTAAGCATTGGGTGATTCTCATCTGCTTCAGATACTTCTGCTTGGGCAAGATTTTCCCACTTAATGCCAAGGGTCTCGTCAGCATAATTGACAAAGGCATACTTTGGTTTCAATTCAAGAGCCCAGTAATCATTAACTAAGTAGCTGTAGGCAACCTTGTCAGATAAAACTTGGAAACCATTTGCCACACCGCGAGGAACAAAAATTCCCTTGCTGGCGTCAATTACAGTCTGGTAGACATTTCCAAAAGTTTCACCTTCACGAAGGTCAACCCAAGAACCTAGAACACGCCCATCGTCAGCAACTGAAATGTACTTGTCCCAAGGCTCAGCATGGAGTCCACGAAGGACATTCTTCCTTGAGAAGCTTACGTTGTTTTGTAGTTTTCCTTGGGCAAAGAAGCTTTCAGGAAATCCAAGTGGCATCATCTTTTCCTTTTGGAAGTTTTCCTTGAACCAGCCGCGGTTGTCCCCAAAGACTGGAATATCAAATTCAAGCATGCCTGGAATACCAGGAATTTCTCTTGCAGCAAGTGGTTTATTAAAGAATTCTTTAGTCATCTTATTCCTCGATTAAACGTAGTAGGTATTGACCATACTCATTTTTCTTAAGTGATTGAGCGAGTTCACCTACTTGTTCGCGTGTAATGTAACCCATGCGGTAGGCAATTTCTTCAAGGTTTGCCACCTGAAGGTTTTGCATACGTTGAACAGTCTCAATGTATTGAGCTGCTTCAAGTAGGCTTTCATGTGTACCTGTATCAAGCCAGGCAAAACCACGCCCCATAAGCTCAACGTCAAGTGTTCCACGTTCTAAGTAAGCCGCATTTACGTCAGTAATTTCAAGCTCACCACGTGCACTTGGTTTGATATTTTTAGCAATCTCTACGACATCATTATCATAGAAGTAAAGGCCAGTAATAGCGTAATTTGACTTTGGATGTTCAGGTTTTTCTTCAACAGAGATAGCCTTCATATTTTCATCAAAATCAACCACACCAAAACGTTCTGGATCTTTTACCTGGTAACCAAAAACAGTTGCTCCACTTTCTTTTGAGGCAGCCTTTTGAAGCATCTTAGAAAGGCCTGGTCCATGGTAGATATTATCCCCAAGAATCAATGCTACTGAATCGTCTCCAATAAAGTCCTCACCAATAATGAAGGCTTGGGCTAGTCCATCAGGACTTGGCTGTTCAGCATAGCTTAGATTGATTCCAAACTCGCTTCCATCTCCCAGTAACTCTTCAAAACGCGGAAGGTCTTGAGGGGTAGAGATGATAAGAATGTCCTTAATTCCAGCCAACATTAAAGTTGATAGTGGATAGTAGATCATTGGTTTATCATAAATCGGCATAAGTTGCTTGCTTGTTGCACGAGTTAGGGGATATAGACGTGTGCCAGAACCTCCGGCTAGGATAATACCTTTCATATTTACCTCTTTTTCAAAAATTATACTCTTAGATTATATCATAATTATCTTTTTTCAGCGAATCTCGTTAAAATCTTTACTTTATTTTCACTAAAGCTTGTTTGATTTATCTTTAAATTTTGATAATAAATTTATTTAGCACTAGAATCATGGTTAGAATTTTTATCTTCCACCTCTTTTTTCAGCAATGAAACTTCCTGAATCAAAACTTTAATTTGATTGTCCTTTTTGGTATCACTACTTGTTTTCATGAGTTCAAGCACAAAGACAAAAACAAGGCCAACAAAAAGGATAAAATTGATGGTTAGTCCAAAGCCTAATTCATGAGCTAATTTTTCAATTATGCCTGGAAAGGCAGCTAAAAATAAGATTCCAATACCAACAATCATCCAGGGAGCAGACCTTCTTAGTGAAAAGGAGCTCCTGTTAATCATTCGAACTATATATACAAATAGCCCCAAGGCTAAGGCCAGCATCTCAACTCTCAACAATGTAGACATCAGTCAACCTCCTTCATAAGTCCTGCGATAAAAATAGAGGTTAAAACATCCATCATATAGGTAACCGATTTTAAGGCACTGATACTTGACTCACCTTCAGTTCTTTCAAACATATGAGCCGCTACCTCTAGGATACGATTGCCATGTTTGATAACTCGCACAATGGTTTCAGGCTCCGGATAAGCAACGGGATAATTTTCTGAAAAATACTTAATCAATTCCCGATTTGCTGCCCGGTAACCACTGGTTGTGTCATATATTCTTTTCCCGGTTACAAGCTTAATGGCCTGTGATATCAGATTAATCCCCATCCTCCTAGCGGCTGTCGACTTAAAGTTATCTTGATCTTCCTGGACAAAACGAGAGCCAATGACGAAATCAGCCTGATTATTTAAGATAGGGGCAACGATATCTTCAATGCTTGCAATATCATGTTGACCGTCCCCGTCAAACTGCACAGCCACATCATAATCATTTCTAAAGGCATAAAGATAACCCGTCTGAACAGCACCACCGATTCCTAGATTCTGAATTAGATTGACGTGGTTTAGCTTGTGCTCTTCTAAAACCTGCTTGGTATTATCTTTTGAACCATCATTTATAACAACATAGTCAAGAATAAAACTAAGATCTTTAGCCCTTTCTTTTTTAAAATCTTCAACCATCTTTACAGTATTTACAATACTCTTTTCTTCATTGTAGGCTGGAATTATTAAAATGACCTTCTTCATTAGACTCCTCAAAAAATTTATTTATTCTATAGGTATCCTTAGTTGGATATAAGCTTCTTGCATTATAACATAACAAATAAAATTCTGCGACTGCCCCCTTGCCCAAGCACCCTCAACAATAAAAAAAGAAGATAGATCACCCATCTTCTTTCCCAGCCTACTTGATTACTTTTGAGCACTAAGAGCGGTCATTATCTGAGTTCTGATATCTTCTACTCCCTCTGGACTTGCTGGTAAAAAGACTGTTGAATTTCCTTTTTCTGCAAACTGATTAAGAGTATCTAAATATTGGTTGGTCAGTAAAATTGACATAATCTGCTCTTCATTAATATTCACATTTGCTTCCTTCATCTCAAGAATAGATGCTGCAAGACCGTCAACAATAGCACGTCTTTGCTCAGCAATCCCGACCCCGTGAAGTCTATCTTTTTCAGCCTCAGCTTCAGCTGCTGTAACCACCTTGATTTTATCAGCATGAGCTAACTCTTGGGCCGCCACTCGCTTCCTTTGAGCAGCATTGATTTCATTCATGGCCTGCTTAACCTCTGCATCAGGCTCAACCTTAGTAATCAAGGTTTTAACGATAACATACCCATAAGTTGCCATCTCCTCAGTCACCTGGTGTTGAACCTCAAGGGCAATCTCATCTTTTTTCTCAAAGAGCTCATCAAGAGTAAGCCTTGGCACACTAGACCTTAGGGCATCTTCAATATATGACCTAATCTGCTCAACTGGGTTCATAAGCTTGTAGTAGGCATCAGTGATATTTTGCTCACTCACCCTATACTGGGTAGCCACATTCATCTGTACAAAGACATTATCACGTGTTTTTGTCTCAACTGTCATATCACTTTGAATTAAGCGAAGCTGAATCCTTGCAGCAATTCGGTCAATCCCAAAGGGAAGCCTTACATGAATCCCTGAAGCTGACACCTTTTGAAATTTACCAAAGCGTTCAATAATGGCAACTGTCTCTTGTTTAACAACATAAAATAAACTACCTGCTGCAGCTAGAAAAAGAACTGCTAGAAATCCAAGTACAACTAGTAAAAAAATCATATAACCTCCTTTATTTATCTAAGGCTTTAAAAAAACCTTAAGTTTATCATCTCCATTTGTATCCCTATCCAGTAGTAAAATTTTGTCACACCCTGCACCAAGAAGCTGGCTTAGACCAGTTAATTCGTCAAATTTCATTGATTCTACTAGCACATAAGATTTGTGGTAAAAAATCTTAGAATTAGGAAAGTCATTTAAAATTTTTTCATTAATAACTTCTTCAGAAAATTCATCCATGGGTTGAACTTTAATCGCACTCTCTTCGGGTTTCCAGAAAACTCCGTAGCCTGGAAAAAGATTTGCTAGCTGTAAGAAAATAGCATCCTCAGGCTTTTTAGTCCTATCTTCTGGAAAGACCAGGGCATCTCCTCTGTCATTTGTGAAAACAAAGCCATATGACAGCTTTTGCAGATTAAGCCTGATAAAACGGTAAGAAGGGTAATTTTCATCACCCTCCTGCCTAAAATCAGGCTCCGCATTAAAGTTATTTAAGGCCCTACTTAGATCCAAGAAATAATCCAAGGCATCCTGGGGACTTTTTTTCTGGTAAAGCTCTGAAAAATAAGCGTTGACAACACTAGCTGGCGGTGTCACAAGAGCCAATTTTTCCTGGTCACTGGCTAATAAATTTAGCCTATTAGCCAGGAGGGGTTTGTCCATTTCCATGTAGCCGCCATACTTAAGAGCAAGGTCGACCCACTTAAATAAACTCATAGTTTTGTATTCTCCATTCCTGATTTTTAGCAATTGATCCGCGGATTTCATAGCTATCTTCTAGCTCCTTCATGTCGTCAATCAAGGCGACTTTCCCAAGATCTGCTAGCTTATAAGCATCCGCATAAGGTACCTTAATGGCAAATTTTTCAAAGATTTCTTCGATTCTCTCAACAATCTTATCCTTAAGTTTTTTTACGTCATCCTTGTTTTTAGCTGAAATTAAAATATTTGGATAGGCATCAGGAGTAAAATCACCCTTAATTAAATCAGCCTTATTGTAGACATTTAAGACTGGAATGTCAGAAATTTTCAAGTCAGCCATTATTTTTTTAACGGTATCTTCATGAATCTGATGATCAGGATTACTTGCATCAATAACATGAATTAGAAGATCCACATCAGAACTTTCCTCAAGGGTTGACTTGAAGGCATTAACAAGCTCCGTTGGAAGATCTTGGATAAATCCAACAGTATCAGTCAAGGTAGCAATAAAATCATCCTTTAAGCTGAAATCTTTCGTTGTGGCGTCAAGGGTTGCAAAAAGCTCATCTTTCTCATATTGAATTTTATCAGTCAAAACATTAAAGATGGTTGACTTACCAGCATTGGTGTAGCCAATTAACCCAATCCTAAAAATTCCTGATTTTTGGCGTTTTTGACGCATGTTGAGACGAGTTTTCTCAGCCTTTTTCAAGGATTTTTCAATATTTTCAATTCTAGTCCTAATATAACGGCGGTCCATCTCAAGCTGGCTTTCCCCAGGACCCTTACTACCAATACCACCTGCTTGACGGCTAAGGGCAATTCCCTTTCCAACAAGCCTTGGAAGCATATATTTTAACTGGGCCAGCTCAACCTGCAACATGCCCTCATAACTTTTTGCACGAGAGGCAAAGATATCCAAGATCAGCTGCATCCTATCAATAACCTTGACCTCTAAAAGTTCTTCAAGGTTCATATTTTGCCTTGGGCTTAAGCGGTCATTAAAGATAACCGTATCAATCTCATCTGCCTCAATGCCCTCCTTGATTTCTTCAAGCTTGCCTTTTCCAACCAGATATTTTCCATCAACTCGGTCACGCTTTTGGATAAACTCACTAATAACCTCGCCACCTGCTGTTGTAACTAAACTTGCAAGCTCTTCCATGGATACTGAAAAAGTCTTGTAGTTCTCCTCAGTTTCAACTCCCACAATGGCAACTCGTTCTTTTCTTTCTTCAGTTTCAATCATGATTATCCTCCTCATGTAAGAATACCTCGACATCCCTTAAAACAGCAGAGGGATAATCCTCTGACAGTACGTCATAAAAATCAACCTTCATGCGATTTTTAAACCAGGTCAGCTGTCTTTTGGCATAATGTCTGGTATTTTTCTTCACTGTTTCAACGGCACTTGTAAGGTCAACCTCCCCCCTAAAATAAGGGAAGAATTCCTTATAGCCAATGGCTCTTGTTGCTTGAACTTGGGGAAATTGCTTAAAAAGGAGACCTGCTTCATCTAAAATCCCAGCATCAACCATTAAGTCAACCCGCTGGTTAATGCGGTCATAAAGCAGGGGTCGCTCCATATTCAAGCCTATGATCAAACTATCATAGGGGAGGGGATTATTTTCAAGGTTAGTAGCCAGCTCATACTTTTCAATCTCCCTAATAATCCTTCTCCTATTGGGCTCAGGAAGACTAAGACCTACCTTTTTAAAAATTTCCTCAAGACCTTGGTCATCCATAAGTTCAAGTTCCTCACGCCTTGCCCTCATCATATCATGATTATCAGATCCGCCCAAATGATAACCTTCCAAAAGGGCCTGTAAATAAAGACCAGTCCCCCCAACAATAATTGGAACTTTTCCCCTGGAACTTATGTCATCAATCAGCTTTCGTGCCTGGCTGGTAAAATCATGGGCTGAAAAGTCCTCGTCAATCCTTTTTACATCAATCAAATGATGAGGAACCATCTCCTGCTCTTCACGACTTGCCTTAGCTGTACCAATATCAAGGCCCTGATAGACCTGCTGGGAATCCCCATTGATAATTTCCCCATTAAAAATCTGGGCTAATTTTATTCCAAGGGCTGTTTTTCCGACGGCAGTAGGACCTGCAATGACTAATAATTTGTTTTTCATTTGATATTTTTCCATTTTTTTAAGATAATATAACTATAACACATATCGGAGGTATTCAAAATGAATAAATTTGTCAAGGGTGTTCTTGCAGGTGTAACCTCAACTGTAGCAGTTTCAGTAGCTGGGGCTCTCGCTGCCAAAAAGAAATTCATTGATCCAGAGCTTGAAAAAGAAGAGTTCATCAATGAAAATCGCAAAAAAGCAGCCCGCAAACGTATTTCCCGCTAAACTTTAGGATAATACCCTAAAGGCTCATTAAAGGACTTGTCCTCTGAATCTTGAGGCTGGGTTCTTTTTATTTTCCCCAAAAAAAGAACCCCAGATTAAATCTGGAGCCCTTCTTATATTACTTATTTTAAATCATCTATTTTTCACTTCTAAAACGAGTGAATTTTTCTTTGCCTTCTTCTTTGAGCTCAGAAGCTTTTTCCTTAATGCGATCCTCAGTTTCAAGAACCTTCTCTTCTAGTCGATCCTTAAGTTCCTGACCTTCTTCTTTTTTGTCATCAACAAATTTTTCAAGCTCTAATTCAAAATCAAGGCCTTCCTCCTTGAGGTCTTCAACGATTTCTTCATCAGAAGATTCAACATCCGCCTTAATTTTTCTAAATTCTTCAATGGCTTCAGCTTTTTTCTCATTCAAAAATTGGACAGCTGAATCAACTGAAATATCACCATTGTCAATGGCCTCACGAAGCTCAATGTACTTATCCTCAGCAAAGTCACGGGCCACATAAGCCTTGTCAATAACTACATCCTTTAATTCATTAAGCTTTCCTTGTGGGTCTTCCTTGTACTCGTTGAACTCTTCACGCAAGTCTTCCCTTAATTCTTCACCCTTCTTGCTGGCAGTAAGGTAGGCTCCAACTGCTCCAAGAGCAGCTCCAAATAAAGCACCTGTTAAAAATCCTGATTTCTTAGCCATCTACTTTTCCTCCTTTTTTCTTTTAGAAACTTTCTTTCGACCCTTTAAAATCTTGCTTGCAGCCCGACCAACTGTAACAATGGTCCCAGCCTTCCCAATGCTTGCCGCATTTGAATTGAAGCGAGATACAAAATCTTGTCCCTTTTCATTGATGTCTGAAACGCTAACTGACAAGTCTGCCACAGTATGAAATAAAGGATCTACAGTATCCATCTTCTCATTAACATTGTCCATGAGAAGGTTAGTTTTTGCCAAAAGTTGATCCGTTTGTCCCATCAAGATATCTGCGTCACTTGCAAGTAAATTGACTGCTCCTGTAACCTCATCTGCCATTTTCGATATTTTTTTAATAAATCCGATTAGGTAGACGATTAAAGCGGCGACAAAAGCTACCAAAACAAGAACGGCACCAACAATAATCCATAAGGCAATATTTTCCACACAAGCCTCCCATCTAAGCCCAAAGGGCTAAATCTACTTTTTTCATTATAGCAAATTTAAACTATCCTTGATAATATTTACTTTTCTTTTTTGCCTGGTAGATCATAATTAAAAGTCCAGTCAAGAAAATAAGAATAGAAACCAGCTGGGATACCCTAAGACCTCCAAGCATCAGACTGTCCGTTCTCATGCCTTCGATAAAGAAGCGACCAAAACCATACCAACTTAGATAAAAGGCAAATATTTGACCCCGCCTTAGGAAGTTTTTTCTAGCCCTTAGACCAATGATTATGATAAAACCAAGCAGATTCCAAAGGCTTTCATAAAGAAAGGTCGGTATTCGGTAGGAACCATCAATAAACATCTGCTCCCTAATAAATTTTGGTAGATAATTAAGATTTGATACAGCACGCCCGTAAGCCTCTTGATTAATGAAATTCCCCCAGCGACCAATAACTTGAGCAATAAAAAGGCTGGGACTTATCACATCAAGAAAGTCTAAGGTATTTATCATCCTATAGTAGCAGTAAACAATCAGGACCAGAAGGCCTGTTAAAAGTCCACCATAGATGGCAATCCCCCCATTCCAAATGGCAATAATCTCTGATAGATGGTCCTTGTAGTAAGACCATTCAAAAACGACATAGTAGATTCTTGCCCCGATGATTGAGATGGGAAAGGCTAGAAGGATGAAGTCTAAAACATCATCTGCCTTAATCTTCTTCTTGGGTGCTTCTTTCATGGCCAAAAGAACCCCTAAAACGGCCCCCAAGGTTATGAATATAGCATACCAGTGTACCTGAACAGGACCTAGTTTAAAGGCTATGGGATTAATTGATAAGAGCATAAAACCTCCCTAACTATTTTTTCCAATAAGGTTGGTCAGGCGGTCCTCAAACATTTTAGTAGCGTCATATCCCATATTTTTAGCATGGAAATTCATGACCGCAGCCTCAATGATGACTGAAATATTTCGGCCAGTCTTAACCGGTATACTGATTTGTGGAATTTCAACATCAGCAAGCTTTAAAATGCTTGTCCCATTCCCCAAACGGTCATATTCGTCGTCATTAGCATAGGGAACTAGATTTACTGCTAGGTTCACCTCGCTTGAATCCCTAACTGACCCAGCCCCAAAGAGGGTCATTATGTCAATAATCCCAACTCCGCGAATTTCAATCAGATGGCGTAAAATTTCAGCAGGCTCTCCCATCAAGGTAAACTCACTTTTACGGTAAACATCAACACGGTCATCTGCAATTAGAGAATGCCCTCTTTTGACTAATTCAAGTCCTGTTTCACTTTTACCAATCCCACTTGCCCCCTGAATCAAGACTCCTGTCCCAAAGATATCCATGAGTACCCCGTGGACAGTAAATCTTTCAGCTAATTTTTCATAGAGATAGGTAGTAATGGCTGCTGACAAACGGCTCGTTACATCCTTTGATTGTAAAAGAGCAACATCTTGATCTTTTGCTACCCTTACCATCTCCTCAGGAATTTTAAGGTCGCGGGCCACAATTACTGCAGGTGTCTCAGGAGTAAAAATCTTCTTTAAAAGTTCATAAAGGTTCTCCCCAGTGTGCTCCTGCATGTAGCTCCACTCCTTGCGTCCAATAACCTGAACTCGCTCGGGAGTGTAGTAGTCAAAGTAGCCAGATATTTCAAGACCTGGTCTTTCAATATCATCAGTTGTAATTTCCCTTTTAAGGGCATCTTCACTTGCGTAAACAACATCAAGCATGATTTTATCAATCAAATTTTGCACAGTAACACTCATATGACTTCTCCTTTTTCTATTAACTTTTATTATAGCACACTAGCTCCTATCTTTAATTTATAAGCTGCAAGCAAAAAAGAGGGAAAACCCTCTTTTTTAAACAAATCTAGTGATTTCTTCTGCTGCAATCCTTGCAGTCTTCTTACCTTCCTCATCGGCAATACCGACTGTTATGATAATAGCTGGCCTTGTGTCACTGGCTGGTGAAAATTCATCATGAACCTGGCTTGCTACGAAGCCTCCGATAACATTGGTATCATAACCATAGTGGCGGGCAACATTTAAAAAATTAGCTGTAATAATTCCTGCATCAAAGGTCGCAAGCTCACGCTTTATCTCATCAGACAACATCTTGTAATTCTTATGGAAGTAGTCCACACGCTCAGATTTCTTATCCTCAGAAACATGTCCCTTCAAGTATTCCGCATGAATAACCTTCTCGGCATTATTTTCAAGTTGAAAACGTGAGAATATAATTAAGGCAAAACTTGATGTTTCAACCTGCACAGTATTGCTATAAACCATTTGCTTTAATTTATCCTTGGCCTCAGGGCTTTCAACAACTACAAATTCCCAGGGCTGAATGTTTCTACTGCTAGGGGACTTGACTGCTAGATTAAGCATGTCAAGGATATCATCTTGTGCAATTTTCACGTCCTTATATTTTCTGATTGAACGACGGTTAGTTAAAATATCTAAAAAATCATTATTATTCATATTACCCTCCGTCTTCATTATAACCCAGCTAAAAATTTTTTGTGATTTTAATGCTCAAAGATTTTAAATTCAAGCAAAAAACACTAGCCTCAGCCAGTGTTTTTTTACTTTTAAAAATCTGCCCAGTCATCATCCTCATCATGGATGACCTCAGCATCTTTTCTCTTGCGGGCCCCATCTGTCGATTTTGTCCCACCCTTATAGTAGTAATTCCCTTGGTCAAAACCATGGAATTTCCTGTAATTTGTATCTGGAGCCTTGGGAATTATTATGGAAAGGAGAATATAAAGCGTTATCCCCGGAAAGCCAGAAGAGAGCACTGACAAGGCAACATAGGCAATCCTTACCCAAGTTGAATCAAGTCCGAAATATTCTGATATCCCACCTAAGACACCCGACCAAACCTTATCGGTTGAAGATTTTGTCAGTCTTTTCTTTGGCATAATTTTCCTCTTTTCTTACATTACTGAGATTATTATCTCATTTTTTTTCATCTAAGTCAGCATCTTTGAGCCAAATATTACCCATTTTAGACTCAATCTCAAAGGTAATAACATCATGGCCTGCTCTGACTAGGGCAACACCACTCTTACCAATATCTAGCGGATTATCAAGCTCAAGACGGGTCTTGTACTTCCCAAAAGATGTCTTAGCAAGTCCTGTAAAGCCTGCTGAAGACGGGATGGACATCTTGATGTCACCATTGATATTTTTAATATTTATCTTTTTAGCCTTAAGGCTTGGAGCAAGACGGATGGCCCCATTGATTGATGAAAGCTCGCTAGTCTCAAAGTCAGAATTGACCCTCAAATCACCATTAATTGTCTTCACATTCAAGTCGGTATAAGAGCCACCAGAAACCTTCAAATCACCATTTTTTGTTGAAAGCTCTGTAATCGTTGAACTCAAGTCATTTAGCTCCAAATCACCACTAACACTAGTAATTCGAATGTAGTCAGCGATAGTTGAGCTGACAGCTACATCACCACTTGCCAGTCTTACAATTAAAGAATCATACCTCTTAGCTGGAAGACTCACCACCATATCAGCCGACACACGCTTACTTGCAACGTTGATAGTCAAAATGCCGCCAGCATCACTGATTAGAATATTTTTTTCAAGGAAATCGTCAATATTATCACTTCCATAGACCTCAAAGTCAAAATCAACCTTGACCCTGTCATCTTCTGACTTGATGATTTCGATATCTCCCGCCTGAGAGATGATATTGAGGGCACGAATGTCTCCCTCAATTACCCTTGAATCCTGTTTTTTACTGCTCTTAACCTTAAACTTACCAGAATCCCACTCAAAATTTTCATCAACCTTGGTTTTTACATTGTCAAAAACATCACTGCCCCATCCTAAAAGGCTCCTCATGGCTTCACCAATGCTATCTGAAAAGTCACTTGCATTAAACTTATCTTGCTTAGTGTCTTGACTCTTGCCTTTCTTACTTCCATCTTCTTTCTTCTGGTCTGTCTCAGATTCCTGATTTTCTGGATATTCTTCGATTACTTCTTCACTATCAAAGAAGCTCTTTGGATCAAAACCTGCAAAGATATCACTAAAGCTATCAAGATCCTTACCAGTATCTATATTTGTATCATTTTTCTTATTATCAATATTTTCAAGTAGTTCAATGGCCTCTTCATTAGAGATGACTCCGTGACGCATTAAATCTAAAATTCTTTCTTTTTTTTGCATGTTTGCTTCCTCCTGCTATGTGTCCATTATGTCAGATTTTCACTAAAAAAAATCAGTCCGCAGACTGAATTTAATTTTTGCTTGTTTTACAAGTTGGTTTGACCAGTTGAATAATTTATTTGGACACCTGGTTGGACATTGAAAACATAGATATTTAGATCATATGATTTTCCGTCATCTTCAATACTTTTGGCCATCATATGAACTCCTCTAGGTAAAAGTTCATTATCCTTAT
Organism: Streptococcaceae bacterium ESL0729; assembly: GCA_029391995.1. Taxonomy (NCBI): domain Bacteria; kingdom Bacillati; phylum Bacillota; class Bacilli; order Lactobacillales; family Streptococcaceae; species Streptococcaceae bacterium ESL0729. The sequence continues at coordinate 228,644 of CP113924.1, read as the reverse complement.
AGATGGGAGTAACCTGATATCTAATATGGACATTTTGATAATACAAGGAATTTGAAATCTTTGATTCATAATTACTCATCCCTGGACTATTAAAGGCACGGGTTCCTGTCACCAAATTATCAAGGCTTCCAGCATCCCCACAGAGCATCCAGGCAATGAGATGGCTCCGATTATAGATCATTTGATTTTGACCAGCAAAGTCAATTTTCTTATTGTTTGATTTCCCCTGGTACTTCCAGCCTGCTGGATCATTACCTTGGGGAATTCCTGGACGCTTGATGGCCTTAATCTCTAGGTACTTGTCCCGACTGAGACGAGCATTGGCCTGACCAGCTCTTGTCAAATTATCAAGTTTAGAAAACTTAACCCAAAAATCCTGACCAGAATCTTCCTGCATTTCCTCGCTGGTAAAGGTTGACTTATTATTATTTATGGCCACTGCAATATTTTGAACAGTCCCGTCCCAGCTCAAATTTAGAAAATCAGAAGAATTTTCTGAAATGACTTCAGAAGTAGAAGAGCTACTTCCACTAGTTTGACTGCTTTCCTTTACTGAACTTTGAATCTGGGAACTTGTAGGGCTAGTATTGGGAGACTTTCCAGGCTCTGACTTGTCCAGGTAAAAAAGCAAACCTGCAATCATCAGGGCCAAAATCAGGCCTAAAATGGGGGATTTTTTGCTGGCTTTTCTTATGGCCTGGTCTCCTAATTTTTCCAAGGGTGATTTCTTACTCATTTACTTCCTCCTTTAACTCCTGCAACTTTCCCAGGCAATGTCCACAGACATACTTACTGGTATTAACCCTTCTTTGACGCCTGTATTTTTTTTGACAGTCCTTACACAAGTAAAAATAATAATCCTTATCTTTAGCTATCCTTGGAGTGAATCTCAATCCATCAACTTCTTTTAGTAATTTTTTAAAGTCGTAATCCCTATGCCTATATCCTCTACCAGCTATAAACAAGTGATAGTGGACCAATTCATGGCGGACAATCTTCCTAAAAGTAGAAAGATCTAAGGCTTCATAGATGGATGGACTAAAGTCAAGATGGCAATCACTGGTAAAAAAGCGACCACCGGTTGTCTTCAAACGATTATTCCAGCTAACATCATGGATAAACTCCCTTGCGAAATCTTCAAGGGACACCTTCTTAACATAGGCCTTGAGATCAAAATTTTCAGCTGATAATTTACTCATTTTGGCTAATTACCTAAGATTAGTCTCTAGGGTCAAGTAGACTGAGGTTTAATTTATGGCGATCAAGGTCAATTTTGTCAACCCAAACAGTCACAATCTCACCTACAGCTACAGCTTCAGAAGGATGCTTAATATAATTTTTGCTAATTTTTGAAATGTGGATTAGGCCATCTTCCTTGATCCCGATATCAACAAAGGCACCAAAGTCAACAACATTACGAACCACTCCCTCAAGTTTTTGGCCCACTTGTAAGTCTTCAATTGATAAAATATCCTGGCGAAGACTTGGAGCGTCAAAGTTATCACGAAGGTCACGACCTGGCTTAATCAAATCAGCCACGATATCCTTTAGAGTTTCTTGACCTACCTGAAGCTTGTCAGCCATCTCTTTGATTTTTAGCTGGCTAAGTTTTACCCTAGCCTCATCGTCAAGCTCCTTAATTTCTAGGACTGAAAGCAAGTCCTTTACTACAGGATATGACTCTGGATGGACTCCCGTGTTATCAAGAACATTTTTAGCATCAGGAATTCTTAAAAAGCCTGCTGCCTGCTCAAAGGCCTTGGCTCCAAGCCTTGGTACCTTCTTAATCTCACTACGACTTGTAATTGCTCCATTTTCCTCACGGTATTTGACAATGTTTTCAGCAATTGACTTATTAAGCCCTGAAACATGACTAAGTAAGGCTGAGCTTGCTGTATTGATATTAACTCCTACTTGGTTGACCACGGTATCGACTACAAAATCAAGATTTTCAGATAATTTTTTATCACTGACATCATGCTGGTACTGGCCTACTCCAATTGATTGGGGGTCAATCTTAACAAGTTCAGCAAGAGGGTCTTGCAGGCGACGGGCAATTGAGATGGCAGAACGCTTCTCAACAGTAAGGTCTGGAAACTCACGGCGGGCGAGCTCACTGGCTGAGTAGATAGAGGCACCTGACTCATTTACAATAACATAGTAGCTATTTAGCTTCTCACTCTTGATGACCTCAGCCACAAAAGCTTCAGATTCACGTGAGGCCGTCCCGTTACCGATAGCAATCATCTCAACTTCGTACTTGTTGACAAGGTTAGCCAGTTCTTTTTTGGCTGCTTCAATTTCAGAAGCCTTGGCTGGCTTAACCGGATAGATTACCTTGGTTTCAAGAAGTTTTCCAGTAGCATCAACGACGGCAAGTTTTGCCCCAGTTCTAAAGGCTGGGTCAAATCCAAGGACGACTTTGCCCTTAAGAGGAGCTACAAGTAAAAGGTTACGCAGGTTTTCAGAAAAGAGGCTGATGGCTGAATCCTCAGCAGCCTCAGTCATTTCACTACGTACCTGCCTTTCCATGGCAGGTACAATTTTCTTTTTAAGGCTATCTTTAATGGCAAGACCTAAATACTTGTTGCCACGTGCATTAAAACGTGTTTCAAAGAAGCGTTCAATCTTATCAAAATTGTTGGCAAATTTAAGGGTCAAAATACCTAATTTTTCCCCGCGGTTTAGGGCGAGAATCCGGTAATTAGGCAGTTTTGCTAGGGCATTATCAAAGTCGTAGTACATAAGAAAGACTTTCTTCTCATCAAGACTTTCATCCTTGACCTTGGAGGTCAAGTGGCTGTTGTTACGAATCTCAGATAGGGTCCATTTGCGTAATTTTACATCCTCACTAATGGCCTCACTTAAGATGGCAAGAGCTCCATCAAGGGCAGCTTTTGCAGTCTTTACCTTATCATTTATAAAGCTTTCAGCCTGCTCTTCGATATTGGAAGCATTTTGCATGATAAGTTTTGCCAGCGGAAAAAGACCGTTTTCCCGAGCAATGGTTGCCTTGGTCCGGCGTTTTTCCTTATAGGGAAGATAAAGGTCTTCAACCTCTTGAATTTTTTCAGCGACTTCAATTTTCTTGCGTAAATCATCAGTCAGCTTACCCTGCTTTTCAATTATCGAAAGAACAGTTTTTTTACGATCAAGGAGACGTTCTAGCTGGGCATGGGTGTCAATTATTTTTTTTATTTCAACCTCATCAAGACTTCCCGTCATCTCCTTACGGTAGCGGGCGATAAAGGGAATTGTGTTGCCTTCTTTGGTCAACTCCAAAACGGTTGCAACCTGATTTGGCTTTAAGGTAATAGCGTTTGCGATTTTTTCAATATTTTTTTCCATAGCAATTTATTTTAACATATTTTGCAAGTTAGTGATAAGATAGTAGTAGTAAATAAATTTATCCTGGAGGAAATTATGGCACTAACCTATAAAAAACGAGATGACCTTGATAAGGTTCTAAGCGAATTTGCAAGTTTTCCTGATGATCTTTTAAAGACCAAGAATGAAGAAGACAAGAACGAGAAAAAAGATTCTACAAGTGATCAAAAAAATGATCAAAAAAATAAGGACGGTGAAAAAACTAAGTAATGTTTAGCAATCTACCTTACGGGGTGCTTCAATGTGCGACAATTTTCATGTCCATAGTCATTGAGGCACTTCCTTTTGTTTTACTGGGTTCAATCATCTCAGGCTTTCTTGAAATCTTTTTAACAGCTGATTTAATTAAAAGACTTCTACCTCAAAATAAGATTTTAAGAGTCCTATTTGGTAGCTTCTTTGGCTTTTTCTTTCCCTCATGCGAATGTGGGATTGTTCCTGTGGTAAGTAAGCTTATGCTTAAGGGTGTGCCATCTTACACAGCCCTCCCCTTTATGGTAGCTGCTCCCGTAATAAATCCCATCGTAATCTTTGCAGGCTACATTGCCTTTGGTAACTCCCTTCATCTGGTTTTTCTTAGAACCCTTGGAACAATTCTTGTAGCCTTTTTAGTCGGTTTGTTTCTAATCTATGTCTACCAAAGATCTCCTTTAAAGGACAAGAATCTAAATTCCTGTGAGCACGAACACGCCCACCACCATCATGATTTTAAAAACCTTAAAACATCTTCAAAAATTTGGCTGGCTTTGAACCACTCGATTGATGAATTTTTTGATACGGGGAAATACTTAATAATTGGGGCCTCGCTTGCAAGCATCATGCAAATTTATCTACCAACAACTTTTATTACAAGCCTCAACCACAATAAACTTTTGGGCATTCTTACCATGATGATTCTTGCCCTTATTATGTCCCTTTGTTCAGAGGCTGATGCCTTTGTCGGAGCAAGCTTCCTGGGACTTTTTGGGCCTGCCCCAGTCCTTGCCTTCCTTCTTTTTGGACCAATCGTTGACATCAAAAATCTCCTTTTAATGGCCCGCTACTTCAAGGCAAGCTTCATCATCAAATTTATTGCACTTGTCTCACTCACCATCATCATTTTTACGGGGTATCTTGTATGATTCGATTTTTAATATTATCTGGTTATTTTGAGCTGATGATGTATTTGATGGTTAGCGGAAGGCTAAATCAGTACATCAATGTCCACTACAGCTACCTTGCCCAAATGAGCATGATTCTTGCCCTTCTTTTATCTCTGGTTGAGTTAGTCAAGTGGGTCAAGACCGGCCAAAAAAAGCAAAAAACTTCTTTTACAAGTATGCTTAAAAATGTTATGTCCTACCTCCTACTTGCCCTCCCCCTCTTCACCTGCATCTTCCTTCCTTACCAATCCCTTGATGCATCTGTCGTAAACAATAAGGGCTTTGTTTTCCCCCTTTCAAAAGAATCTGGCACTAGTGATGACGGGACAAGCATTCAATACCTAAAGCCTGATACCAGCTCCTACTTCACTAAGTCAGACTATGATGAGCTCATGAAAAAGACCCTCAAGAATTACCAGGATAGCAAGCTGATTGAGGTCACTGAAAAAAATTATATGGAGGTCATGGAACTTATCTACGATTATCCTAGTGAATTTATTGGCAAAAAAATCCGCCTAACAGGCTTTGCCTATAATAATGCTTCTAATGGCCAAAATTACCACTTCCTCTTTCGCTTTGGTATCATTCACTGCATAGCAGATTCGGGCGTCTTTGGTCTCATGATTGAAGGTAGCAAGGACTATAAGGACAATACTTGGCTCTCTGTTGAAGGGACTCTTGTTAGTCAATTCTTTGATGTCTACAAGAGAAATATTCCAACCATTCAGGTTGAGGAGATAAAAGAGGTTGATCAGCCAGCCAACCCCTATGTCTATAGAAGTTTTTAGGCTAGGATTAGCTGATTACAAGGGCTGTAAATCCTAGGCTTTGGGCAAAAGCTAAAATTTTATGATAGAATAGGATAACTATAATAAAAAATTAAGGAAAAGATATATGTCAAAAGTTTTAGTCACAATCTTTGGTGCAACTGGTGATTTAGCCAAGCGTAAACTTTACCCATCACTTTACCGTTTATATAAATCTGGTATTTTGGAGGAGGACTTTGCAGTAATCGGGACTGCTAGACGTCCTTGGACCAAGGAGATGTATGAGGAGGTTGTCCTAGATAGTATTTCTGATTTGATTGAAAATACTGAGGATGCAAGGACATTTGCCAGCCACTTTTACTACCAGGCTCACGATGTAAATGATTCTGAGAACTATGTAACCTTGAAGAATCTATCCCTTGAGCTTGGTCAAAAGTACCAAACGGAAAATAATAAAATCTTCTTCCTAGCCATGGCTCCAGAATTTTTTGGGACAATCGCAGGTCACCTAAAGTCAGAAAATATTACTGATGGTCTGGGATATGAGAGGCTGATTATTGAGAAACCCTTTGGGACAAGCCTTAAAAGTGCTGAAAAACTTAATGATGAGCTTTCGATGGCTTTCTCCGAAAACCAAATTTTTCGAATTGACCACTACCTAGGCAAGGAGATGATTCAAAATATCTTTGCCATCCGTTTTGCAAATTTCATCTTTGACAAGATCTGGAATCGCAACTTCATTGATAATATTCAGATTACCTTTGCTGAGGCCATTGGAGTTGAAGACCGCGGTGCCTATTATGATAAATCAGGGGCCCTTAAAGATATGGTACAAAATCATATTCTCCAAGTCCTATCTCTTTTAGCCATGGATAAACCTGCGTCTTTTAAGAGTTCAGACATTCTCAAGGAAAAAATTAAGGTTCTTGAAAATTTAGAGCTCCCTTCAACAGATGAAATTAAGGACAATTTTGTTCGTGGACAGTATCATGCTGGTCATTTTGAAGGCCATGACTATCTTGGTTACCGCCAGGAAAATGCAGTTGATCCTCAGTCTATGACTGAAACATTTGCAGCTGGGACAATCTTTGTCAATAATGAAAGATTTAAAGATGTTCCCTTCTTCTTTAGGACAGGTAAAAGGATGACTGAAAAGGGGACGAGGATTAATATTGTCTTCAAGAAGGAAGATTCAATCTTTAGCTCTAAAAAGGAATTAAAACAAAATATCCTCACCATCTATATCCAGCCAACAGAAGGTTTCTCCCTTCTGATGAATGGAAAAGAGGTCGGTAAAGACTTTAATATCAATGACATTAAGCTTGACTTTAGACATGATGCGGCCATCCTTGGTAATTCTCCAGAGGCCTATGAAAAGCTAATTTATGATGTCCTTCACGGAGACTCTTCTAACTTTTCCCGCTGGGAGGAAGTTAAGGCCAGCTGGATTTTAATTGACGACATCGAAAGGGTCTGGTCTGACAATCAGGTTCCCCTTTACCCTTATGAAGCTGGCAGCATGGGACCCAAAGAGAGCTTCAGGCTCCTTGAAGAGCATCATGCTTCATGGATTTGGCAGCCTGACCTATGGTATAAGGAACATTCAAAAGACTAAATAAAAGCAAAAAAAATAGACTAGCCAGTCTATTTTTTTTGCTTTTATAGGCCTAATTTTTTTCTTAGGCGGGTACCACGCTCACCTAGGAGCAGATCAATATAATGAGTCTTTAGAATTAAGAAGAGATAGCTTACAAAACCACTTCCTCCAGCTAAAAGGACAAGAATGAGGGACCTAAATTTTCCATTAGGACTTATGAATAATCTTAAAAGGGTAAAGACCAAAGCAGTCACAAGAGCCATGATTATTGTAAAAGTTAAAATCCCAGCCAAACGCCTCAATAAAAGATTGATGTCAAAGTCCGTAATCTGATGGAGCTTTTTCATGTAAAAGTAGCAGGCAACACTAAAGGCTAGCGTTGTTGAAATCATTGGACCATAAGACTCAAACAGATAAATAGCTGGCAGTTGAATAGCTAGCTTCAAAAGCACGATATAAAAGAAATATCTAACAGCCAGCCTACTCCTTCTAAGGGACTGCATCATGGGTGTAATCATCATATAAAGACCCAGGATAAAACTCTGGATTACCGCGAAAACAAACAGATTTAGAGCCAAATTGTCAGGTCGGTTATAAAAAATAGTATAAGCCGGTAGGGCTAGAATTGAAAGACCGGTCACAGCTGGAATCATAAAAGCAAAGTATAAAAGAAGATTATCGCTTATAAGATTTGCGGTTGCCTTAGTATTTCCATTAACAAAATTTTCCGTGATAAGAGGGATTCCTACCCCGCTTACGGAAACAGCAACAGCCACAAGAATCATGGTCAATTTGTCTGGGTTACCAGAGAAATAGCTGAAAAAGGTCAGAAGATCTGAGCTTGTAAAGTTCCCAATTCGGCTCATAACATTTGAAAAGGTAAATTGATCAATTACCTTAAAAATCTGAATGGCCGATCCCAGAATGATAAAGGGAACTGCCTGAATAACTGTATTTACAAGGAGTTCCTTCGAGTTAATTGACCGCTTGGCTGGGCCTGGATTAATAATCCTTGTCAAATCCCCAGTTTTAACCAAGTAATAGAATAAAACAGCTATACTTGCAAGCATTCCAATAAAAGCTGCAGTTGTTGATTGGATAACAGCCTTAACATAATCCCCACTACCAAGTTTCATGATAATGAAGGCCGTTAAAAGCATCCAGATGACCCTGATTAACTGTTCAGCCAGCTGACTAATAGCAAAGGGCTTTAGATTATTATTCCCCTGGAAAAAACCTCTGATTACACTCATTGCTGGAAAAATAAAAACAGCATATGACAGGCTTCTCATGACAGGGATTAAGGAATCACCACCCCCACTCATATGAGCTAAAGTTGGTGATAAAAGATACATGGCAATTGACGCAACTGCCCCTAAAATCAGCATAAAACCAGACATTTGTCTGACAAGTTTATAACTTAAATTCTTATCGCCTAAGGTATTGTATTTAGCCACCTCCTTGGCTACAGCTACTGGAATACCAGACGTTGAAATAAGTAAAAAGAGGGCATAAACATTATAACCCATTCCAAAAAGTGCATTAGCTTCATTGGCACTGGTACCCATCCAAGCATACCAGGGTATGATATAAAGGGCCCCTAAAAATCGAGATAAAAAATTTCCCATGGTAAGCCAAAAGGAACCTTCAATCATCTTATTTTTTTGGTCCTGCTCCGTATCATCAAGCAAGGTTTCAATTTCATCAATGTTTTCCATATCTATATTTTAACGGAAATTAAAAGATTTGGAAAGAAAAAATATTTCCGTTCTTATGGCTTATATTTCATATTTACCGAATTACATGGTACTATTACCCCATGGAGAATAATTATTTAAAAGAAAATTATTTTGCTAATAACTTAAAATATTTGAGGCAAAAACATAAAATGGAACAATTGGAACTAGCCCATCATTTAGGAAGAAAAAGTTCTTCTTCAGTAAGCGAATGGGAGAAAGGAAAATATACGCCTAAAGCTGGAGTACTAAATGAAATAGCAAAACTATTCAACATTCCATTAAGTAAACTTCTGAATGAAAATTTATCTGTAAAATCAATAACTACTATAGATAGAATAATAAGTGTCAGCGAACAGCTTGAACAATACCGCCAAGAAAAAGTCCTAAACTTTGCTAATGATCAACTAGAGGAACAAAGTAAAATCATTCAATTACAGCAAATTAACTTAGAAGAATTGTTAGAGGGTTCTGTCGCCTTTGGTGGTAAATCAGTAAGTAGCAAGACATTAGAAGCCTTGAAAGATATTTTAAAAGAAGAAAAATAAGAAATACTTAGGAGGCGGAAAATGAAGAGCCTTGAGGAGTTAGGTATACAGATTATTTATTCAGATAGGATTAAAGAAGATGGGGTCTACATACCTAAAGTAAACTTAATAGTAATAAATAGTAATTTAGAAGACGTTGACGCAAAAAATGCCCTCTTGCATGAGCTGGGCCACTACTTAAATAAACATTTTGAAACTAGACTTTCAGCACCAGCACTACACATTAAAAATGAAGCCGAAGCTGACAGGTACTGGATAGAATGCAGGGTCAAGGAGTTCCTGTCCTACTACGACTATCCACCAGAAGAAATAGACGTTAATAGGTTTCTAACGGTCTATAAGATAAAACCAAGATATTACGATATGGCAGAAGAATTATTCAGATATTATTTAACAACATAAAAAAGCCCCTGACTGCAATCAGGGACTAGGATGTAATGTATTTACAAAAATATTATATCACAGGAGGCTTATTCATGGGAAAGGTTTTATTTGATGAGAAATTTGGTTTTTTACTTAAAAAAAGAGTAATCTTAGAAGATGAAAGTATCACTATTAAAAAAAATAAGTTTAATTTGGATGATATCGCTTGCGTATATTATAAACCCTATGATCCATCACTCTTAGATGGAGTAGTGTATTTTAGCAAAGATGGGAATGACCAAACTACTAGGAGTAGCTTTGGTGCAACTGTGATTAGTTTTACCCAAGGTGAAATTAAAAAAGTTGAAGATTTGCTAAACTTATTAACTTCATTAAACGTGGAAGTTATAAAGAGAGAAAGTAAGCCTGTAGTAACTCCTGCCGTACCAAAAGAAAATGTTAAAAAAAATATTATTTCTTGCCCTGCATGTCATTCTATTAATGTTAGTTTCATGGGTAATGATAGAAAAAGTTTTTCTGTAGGTAAGGCTGTAGCAGGCGCTGCTCTAACCAGCGGTGTTGGTGTTTTGGCTGGATTCGCTGGTAAAAAAGGGAAAAATCAATGGCACTGCAATAACTGCGGTAATACATTCGAAACTAAAAAATAACAACAAAAAAACCACTCTCCCCGACCAAAGTTTGAGTGGTTGATTTTAAAGCCCGCATAAGGCCTTTTATGTACTATTTTAGCATGAATAATGTCCGATATCTACCCGAAATAGAAAGGATAATTAAAAAATGGCACAAATAGAACAATATACAAAGAACGGACGTAAACTCTACAAGGTTAAAAACCTTTACATTGGTAGGGATGATGTGACCTATAAGAAAAAATATAAATCAAAATCAGGATTTAAAACTAAAACTGAAACTAATAGATGAATTAATAAAACAATGGTCTTCTATGAGGACAACGGGATTAATTCAGAAGCTTCCAAAGTTGAGACTTTTAACGATCTATATGAGCTTTGGATAGAACACCAAAAAAATAATGTTTCGCCCGCAACGGTTGGAAACTATAAAAATATTTGTAGAAAAATAGAATTTTTAATAAATTTGTTTTATACTGAAATCATGATTAATATAGATGAAATGATACAAATTCTTAAGGATGACAGTAACTTCCGAGAGATTATTGATGATGATAATTACTACTACAAATACCCGCATGAACTAAGTTTCACCAAGGTTTCTTACGATTCAAGGCAGGTTGATGGTGATACACTTTTTTTTGCCAAGGGGCTAAATTTTAAAAGGGAGTTTCTCCTAGGTGCAGTCCAAGCTGGACTTAAATTTTATGTGTCTGAAAGAGACTATGAAGTCGGAATCCCAGTTCTTATGGTATCAGACATTAGAAAGGCCATGAGCCTTCTTTGCCAGGCCTTCTATGGCTACCCACAAAGGGACTTAAAAATTATGGCCTTTACTGGAACCAAGGGTAAAACAACTGCTGCCTACTTTGCTAAAAACATTCTTGATGCTACAAATGGTCACAAGACAGCCATGCTCTCTACCATGGAGACAACTCTTGATGGGATCAACTACTTCAAGTCTGCCCTTTCAACCCCTGAAAGCCTTGATCTCTTCAAGATGATGGCTTGTGCCCGTGATAATAACATGACCCATTTGGTCATGGAAGTCAGTAGCCAGGCCAATAAAATTTCAAGGGTCTATGGCCTTAAGTATGATGTAGGAATCTTTTTAAATATATCACCGGACCACGTGGGACCGATTGAACATCCAACCTATGAAGATTATTTTTACTGCAAGCGAATGCTGATTGAAAATAGCCATTTTATGGTGGTTAATTCAGACATGGATCATTTCGACCTGGTCAGGGACCAGTGTATGGATATCCCCCATGCCTTTTACGGTAGTAAATCAGACAATCAAATCCATGATTCTAAGGCCTTTAGCTTCAAAACAAGCGGAACCTTCAATGATAGTTTTAATATTAAGCTAATCGGTGGCTTCAACCAGGAAAATGCTCTGGCAGCAGCCCTTGCAGCCCATAAACTTGGAGCTGATATTTCAGCCATTAAAAAAGGAATTGCTCAAACAACAGTTCCTGGGCGAATGGAGATTTTAAAGCAGGACAATGGGGCCCATGTCTATGTAGACTATGCCCATAACGGAGTCAGCTTAAATAATCTCTTAGAGGTAGCTGAACAGACTCAAACTGGAAAAATCCAACTCCTCCTGGGAGCCCCTGGTAATAAGGGGGAAAGCCGTAGGAAGGATTTTGCTGACGTCCTCAACAAAAGACCTAACATCCAGATTATTCTAACCTCAGATGATCCAAACTTTGAAGATCCTTCGGACATCTGTGCTGAAATTGGAAGCTTCTTGACCCGTCCTTTTGAAACCATTATTGACCGGGAAGAAGCCATTAAAACTGCTCTAGCAAGAACTCTGGGACCAGGAGATGCTGTAATCATCGCTGGAAAAGGGGCCGACGCCTACCAGATTGTAGAAGGTAAGCATGCCTCATATGCTGGTGACCGTGCGGTCGCTGAAAAATACCTGTAAGATTATCCATTATAAAATATAAAAACTCAGGGAAGAGATAGTCTTCCTTGAGTTTTTGCTTGTTGTTTGAGTTGTGAGCTAATAAAGTCACGTGGATTGTCAAATGTGATTACAGGAAGCTCGTAAGCTTTAGCTAACTCAAGATTACCTAAGGCATAACGCTTGTCTTCAGCCTCTTCAATGTAGCCATAGACTTCCAGACTTTTAATAAAGATATCAAGCCGCTTTTGAGGGACTAAGTCCCGCTTACTATACTTAAGCAAAAAGGCTGTCATATATTTAAGGGCGTAATCACGATTAACATCACCAATTAACTTGTAGATTTGACCTTCAAGCTCTGTTAAAGGAATATCTTTTTCAAGCTTATAAAAATAGTTGGCTAGATTATCTTCCCTTCTTGCATAATCACTTGTAAAAAAGAATTTAAGCTCGTTGGTATCATTTTCAAGAATTTGGTTGATGCGACTACTTTCTAAAAGCTCTTGAAGCTTAGATCCCTCAGCAACAAAGAAGGGAGCCTCATAAACCAAGATGGCAGGAGCGTCAATTGTTCCATCAGACAGGTCAAAATCCCCATCACCAAAAAGCTCAAAATTGTTGTAGTAGCGTCTGTCACGTCGACTGATGAAACCCGCCTTAACATACTCCTCAATTTTACGGTCAAGCTTTTCAACATGGGGGAATTCTCGCTTGATATCCCTTAGGGTTACATTAGAATTTTCATCCAAGTAAGTAATCAAACTTTGAAAAAACGGCTGTTTGGTCAGCCGATTTTCATTGTATATTTTGATTGCCATTATTTTTCGAAGGCTTCAGTAAGTTGAGGTACAACTTGCTTCTTACGTGATACAGCACCTTCTAGGAAGGCATGGTTGTTATCAAGTTTGAAGTTGAAGGCTGCTTCAACCTTATCAGCATTTGCTCCAAGGTGCATGATTTCTGAGTTGCTGTTTACAATGTCAGTAATCATAAGGACAAAGTCAGAGTAACCGTTTTGCTCCATGGCAGCCTTCATAGCTGCTTCGATTTCTTCTTGACGGTCAAGAACTTCATCGATGTCAACAGTGTTAACCTGAGCTACACGCACAGCGTTTCCTGAAAGTTCAAAAGTTTTTGCATCAATGTCGATTAAAACGTCAGCAGACTTACTTGCAAGGTTGGTTCCAGCCTTAAGCATGGTTAAACCGTATTCTTCAAGGTCAACACCCGCAAGTTTAGCAAGTTCAGGTGCAATTGCACGGTCTGAATCTGTTGTTGTTGGTGATTTAAGAAGTAGGGTATCTGAAACTAGACCTGATAAAAGAAGTCCTGCGATTTCAGGCCCAACTTCAAGGCCACGTTCCTTATACATGCGGTAAACGATGCTTGATGCAGACCCAACTGGCTCAAGACGCATGAATAGTGGGTTTGCAGTTTCAAAATTCGCCACACGGTGGTGGTCAATAACAGCAAGGACCTCAAGGTCTTTAATATCAGAAATTGACTGTTGAGCTTCATTGTGGTCGGTAAGGATAACCTTACTTACGTCTTCTGAACCAGCTGATTCAACAACACGCGGTGCATCCATTTTGAAGTAGTCAAGTACAAAAACAGTTTCTTCATTTGGAGTACCAAGAGCTACAGCCTCAGCCTCAAGACCTTCGGTCTCTCTTACAAGATTGGCATAGGCAACACTTGATGCAATGGCATCTGTGTCAGGGTTAAGGTGCCCGAAAACAAAAACTTTAGACATTTTATCTACTCTCCATTCATTTATTCATCTTATTTTATCAGATTAGGGATTCTTTTGCCAGGGGATAATATTTTATTGGGGTAATTACCTGCTTTGGACACGGGCCAAGTAGTCTGTATAAGATTCAGTTCTCATAATATCCTTAGCGTGCTTAACCCGGTCTGCTGTCGGTGGTTTAACTCCAGCCAAGGGATAATCCCAGCCAAGCTCCTGCCATTTAATCTCTCCCATGGTGTGGTAGGGAAGAATCTCAAACTTGTCCACATTATCTAGGGTTTCGACAAACTTACCAAGCTCAATCAAATCTTCATCAAAGTCAGACTCCCCTGGTACCAATACATGGCGAATCCAGGCAGGAACTCCGTAATCAGATAGGTATCTGGCAAAGTCTAAAATATTATCATTCTTATGGCCAGTTAAAATTTTATGACGCTCAGGATTTATTTCTTTTAGGTCAAGAAGAACCAAGTCAGTCACATCCAAAAGGCCATCAAGGACTTCTAAAAATTCAGCTTTTCTTGTAAAGAGCTGGGCTGAAGTATCAAGGGTTGTGTGAATACCTAGTTTTTTAGCTTCGGTAAAAAGAGCAGTCACAAACTCAGCTTGGAGCATGGCCTCTCCACCACTTACAGTAATTCCGCCACGACGGCCCCAGAAGGATTTAAACTTCAAAGCTTCCTTTAAGACATCCTCGACTGTTCGCTCACGGGCCTTGGCATTTTGCATGGCCAAGGTGTCTGGATTGTGACAGTACTTACAACGCATCTTACAGCCCTGCATAAAGATAATAAAACGCACACCTGGTCCATCAACGCTTCCAAAGCTTTCGGTCGAATGAACAAGCCCCTTGACCCCTAATAAGTCCCTATCCTTCATTTTACACGTCTCCATCATATTTATTTATGCCTTAAGAATACCCGATTTTGACCATATTTACAAACATCCAATGGGAAACATGAAAAAAAGAGGTTATTCCTCCTCTTTTTCTCCTTCTTGATCAGCTTGTGCTTCATGAAATTCTAATTGTAAAATATCAACACGGGGACCGTCCATCTCAAGGTTTGTCAGAGTAAACGACTTGTCTCTTGAAAGTAAATTAAGGTTCATATGCTCGTCCTGACCTGGAATGGTTCCAATCTCTGTGATAAAGAAACCTGCAATGGTGTCAACATCATTATTTTCAAGTTCAACTTGGAACTCCTCATTAAAGTCACCCAGCGGCATTCTACCTTTTACCTTGTAGATGTTGTCAGATACTTTTTCAACCTCTGGTGTCTCAGAAGTGTCATTTTCATCTTCAATCTCACCAACAATCTCTTCAAGTAAGTCTTCCAGGGTAACAATCCCTTCAACTCCACCATATTCATTCAGCAAAATAGCCATCTGATTTTGAGTTCGTTTCAGCTCCCTCATCAGGTCGTCAACATAGATTGTTTCTGGAACAAAAAGAGGCTCCTGCATGATATTTGAGATATCCACCTTATCAAAGCCCTTAGCGTAAGCTTCTTTTAAAAGCGTTTTGGTATGGAGAATTCCTACAATCTTGTCCTTGTCATCGTTATAGACCGGAAAGCGTGAGTAGACAGAATCAATAATATACTGGATATTTTCTGCTGGAGTATCCTCAATGTCAATCATTGAAGCCTCAGTCCTTGGTACCATAACCTCGCGTGCCATCAACTCATCAAGGGAGAAAATACCCGCAAGCATCTCCCGCTCATCTGAGTTAAGGGCAATGGCACTTGTATTAAGAAGATATTCAATCTCATCCCGTGTCATGTTGTCATCGGCATCATCAAACTTCATGGGTGTAATCTTACCCAAAAGAGTTGTTGAGCTGGCTAGAAGCCAAACAAAAGGTTTCATTATAATCCCAAGGATTTGAATAGGCTTAACTACAACAATAGCCAAGTTTTCCTTGAGATTTTGTCCCACCCTTTTAGGATAAAGTTCCCCAAATACGATTGAGAAATAAGTCAAAAGAGCTAGCGTAATAACCTGAGCAATGGCCTTGGCCCCTGAAACATTTCCTAAATACGGCACAAGCTTAGCCGCTAAACCTTCAGCAAGACTCGCCCCAGTCAGGATATTAATCAAGGTGATACCTACCTGAATTGTAGATAAAAAGTTACTTGGAAAGTTAATGATGCTTAAAAGGTTTTTATACTTTTTATCACCTTCAGCCGCCCTTTGTTCAACTCTTGAGCGGTTCACACTAACCAAAGCCATCTCACTGGCTGCAAAAAAAGCATTTAAGATTGTTAGGACAATCAACAAAACTAATTGAATTATAAGTGACTGACCCTCGGGATCTGCGTTCATATTTCTTCTATTTCTCCTATTTTTCTAATTTTTTAAAGGTAGTATGATTATATCATACTTTAACTATTTAGGGCTAATTTGCTTAGCTATTTTTCTATTTTCATAGCTTGTAAAAGCAAATTTTATTAAATCCTTAATTAAAGAATAAGCTGGTACTGCTACTATCATCCCCAAAAGCCCATATAAATTGCCGACAACCAGCATCAAAAGCATAATAGTAACTGGATGAATCTTCATGGCATTACCTACCACCCTTGGATAGATAAAATTACCATCAATTTGCTGGACAATCATGACATAGATTGCTGCAATCAAGGCCTTCTTCCAGTCATCAACTGCTACAACAAGAATCATGGGCATGATTCCAAGGTAGGGCCCAAGATAAGGAATCAAGTTCATTATGGCTGAGAAAGTTGCCAGTAAAAAGGCGTAAGGTATACCCATAAATAGATAACCCGCAAAGACTGCCACAAAAATAATCGAGCAATCAATAGCTGAACCTAATATATAGCGGGACATGGTATTATTTAGGGTTTCTAGGAGGGAAGCCACCCCGTACTTATCATTTTTAAGGACATTTTTCTTCAAGCTAGGAAGTAGCTTCTTTCCGTCCTTGAGCATGTAAAATAAAAGAATTGGTGCAAGGATTAAAATCATACCAATTTTGGTAACTGTCGAAAACATTCCGCCCAAGCTAAAACTAATGCCATTTAAGATATTTTTCAAAATCTCAGAATAAGATAGATTTAACTTTTCAAAGGTGCCATTTAAGTCAATATTTTTAAACTCATCCCTTAGGGCTAAGTCAGAAATCCACTTTTGGATGTCTGGAATGGCACTGGCTGTCGAATTTACTAAGCCTCCCAGCTGATTAATAATGGTCGGTACAAAACTTACAACTAAGAAGACAATAATTCCGATTAGAAGGATGAAAACAATCATAATTCCCAAGGAACGTTTAAGTTTAAAGTTTGCTTCCAAAAATTCAATCAAGGGATTGAAGGAATAGTATAAAAATCCTGCAATCAAAAAGGGGATAAAGACTGTTCCAAAAAGACTAACCAGAGGATGAAAAAGAAAATCCATCTGAGTTAGGACCAAAGTAAGTAGGGCAAGAGCCAATATTTCAACTGTCCAAAAGAATAATTTGCTATTTTTAAACATAGATCTCCTTCATATATTTGCTGATGAAACTTCTTTATATTATAATTTATTTAAGAAATTTTTAGAAGGATTATATATGGAAATAAAATTAACAAGAGACACCTTATCACAAACCTACCTGGATGCCCTAAGGATTCGCACTAAAGTTTTTGTTGAGGAACAAGGTGTACCTTATTCAATGGAGGTCGATGCTGAAGAACCCTTATGTATTCACTTTGTCTTATATAATGATGACAAGGAAGCTGTAGCCACAGCAAGACTACTTCCCCTAAATAAAAAGGAATTTGTCCTCCAAAGGATGGCGGTTTTAAAGGATTTCAGAGGACAGGGCTATGCTAAAACCTTGGTTAATGACCTTCTAGCCTTTTCTAGGGCAGAAAAATTTGAAAAAATTAGCCTTCATGCCCAACTAACAGCTAAAGGCTTCTACCAAGGCTTTGGTTTTAAGGAATTTGGTCAAATTTTTGAAGAAGCTGGCATTGACCACGTAAATATGGCCATGGAAATATAAAAAGTTAATGGATAATCCATTAACTTTTTATTTGGGCTAAATTTTCAAACCAAGAAGCCTTATCCAAGCGGCTAAAATCTAAATCCACAGTTTTATTTAAAAACTGAGAAAAAACATCTTTGACTGTTTTTTCATAAATAAATCCTGTTTTTTCCTGTACCCTCTTTGAATTCAAATTATGGGCATAGGTCTGACACCATATGGTCTGGGCTAGATTATTGGTAAAAGCATATCTATTCAGCTCCTCAACTGCTTCAGGTATCAAACCTTGACCCCAAAAAGGCCTACCCAACCAGTAACCAAGTTCCAAATCCTCTGCACCTAAATCTTCATTGACCTTAAGGGCAATGGCTCCTATGACTTGAGACGAATCTTCCTTCAAGGTTAAGGCATAGCTCAAATCAGTCATTAGAATATTTTCCAGGCACCATTTACTGTCAGCAAGACTTTCATGCCTTGGCCATCCAGCCATAGAACCAATCTCTGGACTCTGTGCATACTTGTATAGGCCCTCTACATCCTCAAGAGACCAGGGTCTAAGAAGCAAGTGATCTGTCATTAATTTCATAAATAATCTCCTTTAGAGAATATTACCAAAACAGATCTTATATATCAAAAAAGAACCCATCCTAGGACGGGTTCCAATATAAAGAGCGTTTCAAGAGGGATTCGAACCCCCGACCGTTCGCTTAGAAGGCGAATGCTCTATCCAGCTGAGCTATTGAAACAAGTCACACAAGCCCCTATTACAGTAAGTTATAGGTCGTGTAAACGCTAATTATATTTTAACAAATTTTCACAACTTGTCAATTGCTTTTTAAGATTTAGAGGAATCAATTTGAGCTTGAGCTTTCAGCTTCCTCAGAAGCAGAGCTTGCTACTGTCTCACTTGATTCAGTCCCGTCTAAGTTCAAATAGTAAGAAACTGGTGTCTTACCCTTTTGACCAATGGTTAAAAGGGGACGCTCATAAAGGCTAGGATAGGTACCATAGTATGATTCGAAGGTCACAATACCTGAATCAAGCTTGTCACTTGTTTCTTCATCAAGGGAACGCTTAACCGCATTTTGGGCACTAAGTAAATTATCTGCTGGCATCACCTGATAAGAAATTTCATTAATCATTTCACCAACACCCTGAAGCTTAATGGTATTAATATTTTCTAGGGAATCCTTATATTTTAAGAGATGAGAGACTGATCCTGCGTCAATCTTAATATTTGTTTTAATATTACCACTCAAGGCCTTAAGAATCTTCTGGTAGTTGGAGATACTATCCATACTTAGAAGCTTTTTAATAACCTGGCTGATAACCTCACGCTGCCTAGTTTGACGGCCAATGTCGCCTTCTGGGTCCTGGTGGCGCATCCGTGCATAAACCAGGGCTTGGTCTCCGTTAATGTGCTGAACTCCTGGCTCAACTGTCGCCTTATAATCAGGCTCTGTTTCCTCAATCGAGATTGTCTCACCCAAGGTATTGTTGACGGTAATACCACCTACAGCATCGACAAGAGTTGCCAGACCCTCCATATTGATCAGAGCATAAGAGTCGATATCAGTATTCAAAAGTTTTTGAACGTTAGCGATACTCATTTTGGCCCCATCAATGGCATAGGCATCATTAAGTTTATGAAGCTCGTTGGTTGAATTCCCATCTGTATCAACAAGGTCAATCAGCATGTCTCGCTCAAGGCTTATTAGGGTTGTCTCCTTGGTTTTAGGGTTAACCGTTGCAACCATCATTGAGTCGCTTCGACCGTCCCAAGGGTCCTCACGGCCCTCTCCTCCAGTATCAATACCCATTAAAAGGATACTAAAAGGTTTTGAGGCATCAAATTGGACACCTGTGCTTTCAAGTCCTAAGTCGTCGTAAGTTGAGGACATAATATCCTCTGCCTTATGTACTACCGTATAGGCATACACACCTGCGGCTATTAAAGTGACAGCTAGGCCCATAAAAATTGCACCTACTATCTTCCTTCCGTATTTCACTATCAATCTCCCTATTTTTTCTTATATACGGCTGATTATCTCATTCTTTAAAGAGTTAATCAACATAGTTTAGGCATTTGTAATATAAAAGTTAAGAATTTACCTTACAATTCACCATCTACCAGATCTTCAAATCGTTCATATTTTTTACCGTGACTGACAAGTTTAATCTCTCTTGCCTCGTCTAGCCTTTCAAAAATAATTTCCAAGTACTCATCTGGTAAATCCTCTTCAAGTAAGTTTCCCCACTCGATAATACTTACACCGTCTCCAAATAAATAAGAATCAAGGTCAATTGAGTCTGGATCATCACCGATACGGTAAACATCCATGTGATAAAGGGGAAGACGTCCAGCATACTCACGGACAATTGTATAAGTTGGACTTTTTATCATTTGTTTAATCCCAAGTCCGCGGCCTAGGCCCTTAGTAAATGTGGTCTTTCCGGCACCCAAATCACCTGTTAAAATGATAACGTCACCAGCTTGTAATTTATGAGCTAGGCCTTCTGCAAAGGCTAGCATTGCTTCTTCATTTAATTTCATAATTTTATTTTACCAAAAAAGCCTGAAAATTTCAGGCCCTCTCAGATGCAGTAGCATCTATTATGTCAAAAGTTATAGTCTAAACTATTAGCTTTTTTTCTTTTTGTTAGCTTTCTCACGCTCAGCCTTGTTAAGGATTTGCTTACGAAGGCGGATTGACTCAGGTGTTACTTCCATGTATTCATCGTCGTTAAGGAATTCAAGTGATTCCTCAAGAGTAAGAATGCGTGGAGTTTTGATAACTGAAGTTTGGTCCTTGTTAGCAGAACGCACGTTTGTCATTTGTTTAGCTTTTGTGATGTTTACTGTAAGGTCGTTGTCACGGCTGTTTTCACCGATGATCATTCCTTCGTAAACTTCAGTTCCTGGGTTAACAAAGATTGTTCCGCGTTCCTCAACTGACATGATTGAGTAAGTTGTAGCCTTACCAGTATCGATTGATACTAGGGCACCACGGTTACGTCCACCAATTTCACCTTGGATAAGTGGCATGTATTGGTCGAATGTGTGGTTCATGATTCCGTATCCACGAGTCATTGATAGGAAGTCTGTTGAGTATCCGATAAGTCCACGAGCTGGAACTAGGAAGATCAGACGGACTTGTCCGTTACCAACGTTTTGCATGTCAAGCATCTCACCCTTACGCTCAGAAAGGCTTTGGATGATGCTTCCTTGGTATTCTTCAGGAGTATCGATTTGAACACGTTCAAATGGTTCGCATTTAACGCCGTCGATTTCTTTTACGATAACCTCTGGACGAGATACTTGAAGTTCGTATCCTTCACGACGCATGTTTTCAATAAGGATTGAAAGGTGGAGTTCACCACGTCCTGATACAGTCCAGCGGTCTGGTGAATCAGTTGGGTCAACGCGAAGTGAAACGTCTGTTTGAAGCTCAGACTCAAGACGTTCTTCAACCTTACGAGAAGTTACAAATTTACCTTCGCGTCCAGCGAATGGTGAGTTGTTAACTAGGAAGGTCATTTGAAGAGTTGGCTCATCGATGTGAAGGATTGGAAGAGCTTCAACAGCGTCAGTTGGAGTTACAGTTTCCCCAACGAAGATGTCAGCCATACCAGATACAGCAATCAAATCTCCAGCTTTTGCTTCTTGGATTTCACGACGTTCAAGACCGAAGAAACCAAATAGTTTAGTTACACGGAAGTTTTGTGTAGTTCCGTCAAGCTTAGAAAGGGTTACATTGTCCCCAACCTTGATTGTTCCGCGGAAGACACGTCCAATCCCGATACGACCTACGTAGTCGTTGTAGTCAAGTAGTGATACTTGGAATTGAAGGGGCTCATCAGAGTTGTCAACTGGTGCTGGAATGTGTTCGATGATTGTATCAAAGATTGGCGCCATTGTTTCTTCCTGATCAGCTACATCATCAGATAGGCTTGATGTTCCGTTAAGGGCTGCAGCGTAGATTACTGGGAAGTCAAGTTGGTCGTCGTCTGCACCTAGCTCGATGAATAGTTCAAGAACTTCGTCAACTACTTCAGCAGGACGTGCTGATGGTTTGTCGATCTTGTTAACTACAACGATTGGAGTTAGTTTTTGATCAAGTGCTTTCTTAAGTACGAAACGAGTTTGTGGCATTGTTCCTTCATAGGCATCAACTACAAGAACAACCCCGTCAACCATTTTCATGATACGTTCAACTTCTCCACCGAAGTCCGCGTGACCTGGTGTATCAAGGATGTTGATACGAGTACCGTTATATGATACGGCAGTATTTTTAGCAAGGATTGTAATCCCGCGTTCTTTTTCAATGGCATTTGAGTCCATGGCACGCTCTTGAAGCGTAAAGTGGTCATCAAGTGTGTCTGACTGTTTTAAAAGCTCATCAACCAGGGTAGTTTTTCCGTGGTCAACGTGGGCAATAATCGCAACGTTGCGGATATCTTCACGTAATTTTGTCAATTTAATTCTTCCTTATATTTTACTTAGACCTAAAAAAGGCTCTCGGGTTCAAGTATAACAAAATTTTGGCTAAATGTAAAAGCATTCTGATTCTATATATTTAAAATAAAAGTAATCTATAAAATTAATTAACATGCTTTAACAAACAAAAAAGACACCGATTGGTACCTTTTAATCAAGAAAAATATTTGGCAATCTTTTCTTGGTTTTTTGCCTTAAAGAGCTCATTATGAGTTGAGACGGTAATTTGTGGTTTAGCACTAGCGTCAAGATAGCGGGCTACTTTAGATGCTGCATTGGTCCCCTCTAACATGCAAGAGGCTAGCATGTAATTTTTATCAGGGTAATTCCCCAAATCACCTACAACAAATAAACCTTCAACACTTGTACTTGTATCTGCCTCATTCTTGATAAACTCATGACCATGGTGGTCAACAGTCTCAAGCTCGAAGTTCGCAAAGTCAATGGTGTTTGCCTCACGTTTCATGCCAATATTTACTAAGACATTTGAAACAGGGAAGCTTTGTCCATCTGATAGACTAACTGAAGTTATTAGGCCAGCTTCATCTGAAAAACTAGCGATTTCCGCATTTTTTACAAGGGTCACATTTGCTGAAAAGTCCACATCTTTAGGGAACTCTTCTTTTTTACTAACCAAGATGAGCGATTTTGCAAGCTGACCAAGTAAATTAGCATAGTTAATTAAATACTCAGGGTCCCCGTAAAGAAGCACAGTTTTATCCTGATAGTCCCTGAAATTAAGCACCTCTTCTACCGGATAAGATAGGTTTTCATAGTCAGCTGGAATAGCTAATTTTTTTGCCCTAATAATCCCTAGGGAAGAAGCCAAGATAACAGTTTTTGCCTTATATTCCTGACCGTCTTGACTAGTCAGGCTAAAGCCTGTTGCTTCTTTTTTAATCCTTTTAACCTGCTGGTTATAGCTAATATCTGGCTCAAACTCTTGATTTGCTGCAAGTAAGTTATTAGCGATATCACTAGCAAGTTTGCCCTGGCTACCGCCTAAATCCCACACAAGCTTGTCCTGGTATGCTGTCATTCGTCCACCTAAAGAGTCTCGTGCTTCAAGCATTTTTGCACGTATCCCCCGCATACCACAGGCAAAGCTACTGTAAAGGCCTGCTGGGCCACCTCCTACGATTACAAGATCATAAACTTCATTTGTCATCCTACTACCTCTTATTTAGCAAGTTCAGGGTATAAAACCTTGGCAAAGTCTTCAAATCCTGCAAGAGATTGGTAGCTGTAGCCAAATAGGTAGTTGTAGTTTAGGATGTAGACTTTTTTATTCTTGATCGCTTTTAGGCTTGATACCTTATCACTAGTGTAAAGTCCTGCGACCATCTTTTCAGCATTGTCGGTATCATCCCACTTAGGAATAATGATAACATCTGGGTTGGCTTCGATGATTTTCTCGATACTTACAGTACCTGTCGGCACATCGTAAGCTTCCTTAAGTTTCAACATATCAAACAGGCTGGTAGCAAAAGTATCACCCTTTAGTGAGTAGCCATTAATCTCTGCTGGGTCATTAGAGTGAATGTAGGCAAATGTTTGAGTTTCCTTAACATCTTTAACAGTGTTCTTAAGGGCATCTTCACGGTCTTCAATCTCTTTTTTAAACTTATCTGCACTGGCTTCGACATCAAAAATTTTACCAAGATTATCAATATCCTTGTAGATTGAGTCAAATGTTCCACCATTGATAGATGTTTCCATGATATAAGTAGGAATCTTCATCTCATTTAGGGATTCAACTGTACCAACTCCCCATTCAGATTTTTCAAAGAGACCACCACGACCAAAGACAAAGTCAGGGTCAACTGATAGGGCAACCTCCTGTGGAATATAGCTGTTACCAAGATTTTTAAGCTTGTCAAATGAAGCTTCAACGCTTTCATCTTTCTCACCAAAAACGGCTCCAACACCTGCAATTGACTTTTCAAGTCCCAGGTGAAGTAAAAGTTCAGCCATAGGACGAGTATTGGCCACTACCTTTTTAGGAGCATGGGTAAATGTTTGGGTACTTTCAGGCCAAGTTGGATCTGATGAGTCACTACCTACACTCTTACTGTAGTTTTTAATGGTCAAAGGATAAGTTGTCTTATCTGAATCACTAGCTTGTGCTGTTGATTTTTCTGTACTTTTCCCGCCGCAAGCTGCAAGGCTTAGAACTGATACCCCAAGAAGGGCTGTCATCAATATTTTTTTCATAATTTCTTCCTATATTCCAAACCTATCTTGTCAGATAGATTATTCTTTACTATAAGTTACCCGCCTTCCACTATTCTTAGATGGAATAATGAAAGCCCAGTTTATGGGTGATTGGATTTTCATATATCTGGCACTTAACCTGATATATTTCTTCGATTAACTCTTCAGTTAATACCTCCTCAGGGGTTCCTTGGGCAATAATTTCGCCTTTTTTCATGGCGTATATGTAATCACAGTATGAAGCCGTAAGTTCCAAATCATGGAGGGCGACAAATGTTGTGATGTTAAGATTCTTTACTGCAGTTAAAATTTCAAGCTGATACCTGATGTCTAAATGATTGGTAGGCTCATCAAGTATCATCACCTGGGGTTCCTGAGCTATCGTCCTTGCAAGTATTACCCTTTGTTTTTCCCCACCAGATAGAGACAGATAACTCCTGTCCTTATAATTCATCAAATTAGTCCTCAAAAGTGCTTCCTGAACCCTTTGATGGTCATAAATATTATCTGCTTCCATCATTTTTTTGTGAGGTGTTCGGCCTAGTAAAACCATCTGTTCGACCGTTAGGTCAAAATTTAGTTCATTAAACTGACCAACCACGCCCAAATGCTTGGCTACCTTCTTATTTGGTGAATTTAAAACATCAATATCATCCAGGTAGATGGCCCCATCTTTTGGAGCAATGCTTCGGTAAATACTTCTTAATAAGGTTGATTTACCAGAACCGTTAGCTCCGATGAGTCCAACTGTTTTCTTATCAGGTACTTCCAAGGAAACATTACGGACAATCGAATTCTTTCCGATTTCTATATCAAGTTTTTGAATCGATAATTTCATTTTTTACCCCCCAAAACTATAACCTTTTTTAACGATAATATAGATGAATAATGGTGCACCAATCATGGCTGTGATAATTCCGATCGGAAGCTCAACACCTTTAATCAAAATCCGAGAAATCAAATCAGCCCAAACCATAAAAAGGGCACCGCAAACGGCTGTAATTGCTAGTATTACCTTGTGGTCACTTCCAAAGAGACCACGCACAATATGCGGTACAATCAGCCCAACAAAGCCAATCATTCCAGAATTTGCAACGATAAGCCCTGTTACAAGAGAGGTTAAAACCATATAGATTCTACGGTATTTGCCAAGGGATATACCCAGGGTAATTGCTGCCTCATCTCCCAAAAGCATGACATTTAAAATCCTTGATTGGGTTAAAAAAAAGATAAAAACAAGGAGGACAGGAATGACTACCATTCCAAGCTTAGACCAGGTTGCTGAAGCAAGGCTTCCCATGAGCCAAAACTGGATGGTCTTAATCCCTTCAGAATTACCCGCCATGTAAACGATTAAATTTGAAATCGAACCAAAAAGGCTACTTATTACAGAACCTGATAGGATTAGCTTGACGCTGGTCATTCGACCACCAATATTTGACAAGAGCAAAACGGACAAGGTGGCAATCATGGCCCCCAAGAAGGCACCAAAACCAAGCCCAAATTGTGATAAGATGGAACTTGAACCAAAACCAATCAATATGGCAAAGGTTGCACCCAAGGATGATCCAGATGAAATCCCTAAGATATAAGGATCTGCTAAGGGATTTTGGACAACAGCCTGCATAACTGCCCCGCAAAGGGCCAGACCTAGACCGACAAAAATTGCCAGTAAAATCCTTGGCATCCTAATAAACCAAATAATATTAGCCGACGAAGCAGGTAAATCTGCTATGTCACCAATTGCTCCCTGGCTCATCTTATTGACTAAAATTCGACCAACATCCCAAAATGAGATATCAGCTTGACCGTTACTGACCGATATTATAACTGATATGGCAATTATTATAAGAAATAAGGCCACCCAGGCAATTACCGGTATCTTTCGCTTCATATTGGCGATAATCATTTCCCCCTGACAGATTAAAAATCAACTTTTATCCAGCATAAGTTGCAAGAGACAAATTAATTGACTTTTAATTTTTTTAACTTTTGTTATTTATATAACCATTTCAGTATAAGTTACTTTTCAATAAATGTAAATATGTTTTTACATTTTGAGTAAAAAGTTTTTGTCTCAGACCAAACTTTTCCGATAAATGGCCGCTTAAAATAAACAAAAAACCTTCAATCCAAGTCGAATTGAAGGTTTTTATTATTACTTGTTATCAAGTCCCATTGCCCTTTGAATAAATTTGACAATTTCAACGATGACAACCATTGATAAGCTACCGATTAGAACGACCAACCATTGGTATCCGTCCAGGTGACTTACGTGGAAGATATCATTAAATCCTGGAATAACGATTGTTGCTGCCAGAAGGATAAATGATACAAGGATTGACCAGTTGAAAGTTTTTGACCTAAAAGGTCCAACTGTAAAGATTGATTGATAAACTGACTTAACGTTAAAGGCATGAACCAATTGGATTAGACCCAAGGTTGCAAAGGCCATGGTTAGGGCATCAGCGTGGATGGCTACCTCATCACCAAGGTGGACCGGATGACTGATACCAAACCAGTAAACACCAAGAGTTAGAGCAGCCTGTAAGAGACCTTGGTAGATAATTGATGATAAAACACCATTAGAGAAGAGGCTTGATTTACGCCCTCTTGGCTTATGGTCCATAACACCAGGCTCAGTAGGCTCAACACCTAGAGCAATCGCTGGGAAGGTATCAGTTACTAGGTTAATCCAAAGCAGGTGAACTGGTTGTAAAACATCCCAACCAAATAGGGTAGCTAGGAAAATAGCTAACACCTCAGCTGTATTAGCTGAAAGAAGGTACTGAACGGTTTTTTGAATGTTAGAAAAGACCTTACGTCCTTCTTCAACAGCCACGATAATGGTTGCAAAATTATCATCAGCAAGAACCATGTCTGAAGCTCCCTTAGAAACCTCAGTCCCTGTAATCCCCATACCAATACCGATATCTGCTGTTTTAAGGGCTGGTGCATCGTTAACCCCGTCACCAGTCATGGCAACAACCTTGCCTTCATTTTGCCAAGCCTTAACGATTCTTACCTTATGTTCAGGTGACACCCTAGCATATACTGAATACTGACCTACAACCTTTTGGAATTCTTCATCGGTCATCTCATTTAATTCAGCTCCAGTTAACACATGATCTTCAGTATCTCCTGCGTCAATAATTCCCAAACGTTTAGCAATAGCTTCAGCTGTATCCTGATGGTCACCTGTGATCATGATTGGACGAATACCAGCTTTCTTAGCAACCTTAACAGCTTCTGCTGCTTCCTTACGTTCAGGGTCAATCATTCCCACAAGTCCTGCAAAGATTAAATCTTTTTCAACTATGTCTGACTCAAGTTCAGGAATTTGATCAACTTCCTTGTAGGCCATCATAAGAACACGAAGGGCCTGTTTGGCAAGTTTAGTATTAAGATCTAAAATATTTTTTCGATCACTATCTGTTAGAGGAGTAACCTGACCATTTTCAAGCTTTCCAGTAATGCGTTTTAGGAGTTGATCTGGTGCTCCCTTGACTGCAACTAGATACTTACCATTAGTTTCCTTGTGGATGGTAGTCATAAGTTTACGGTCACTATCAAATGGAATTTCTGCCACCCGTTTTTCAATTTTTAGGGCTTCACGAACATCATAGTTATTATCAAGACCATACTGAATAAGGGCTGTCTCAGTTGGGTCACCAAGTAATTTACCATCTTGGCTAATCTTAGTATCGTTAGCAAAGTTCATAACCTTTAAGGTCATATCATCTGCTGTAATTTCATCTGACGCGTCTCTTAGTTGTCCATTAGTGTAAACTTTTTCAACAGTCATTTGATTAAGGGTTAGGGTACCAGTCTTATCACTTGCGATAATCTCAGTTGAACCCAAGGTTTCAACTGCTGGAAGCTTGCGGACAATGGCATTTTTCTTAGTAAGAACTTGAGTTCCAAGAGCTAGGACAATGGTTACAATGGCCGGAAGTCCTTCTGGAATTGCCGCAACCGCAAGGGCCACTGACGTCATAAGTTCATCAAGAGGTGCATGTCCTTGAAGGAAAACCCCCACACAGAAGGTAACAGCTGCAATTACAAGAATAGCATAGGTTAAAACCTTAGACAGACGGTTCAAGTTTTCTTTAAGCGGAGTTTCAGTCTCGTCAGCATTTTCAAGCATGCTTGCAATACGTCCAACCTCAGTGTACATTCCTGTAGCAACAACCACACCGACCCCGCGACCATAGGTCACATTAGCATTTTGGTAGGCCATGTTAACTCGGTCACCAAGCCCTGCATCGTCACCTAAAAGAATGTCTTCGTCCTTATCAACGGGTACTGACTCCCCTGTTAAGGCAGCTTCTTCAATCTTCATACTTGCTGTATCAAGTAAGCGAATATCAGCTGGCACAACATCTCCTGCCTCAAGAAGCACAATGTCACCTGGAACAAGTAAATCTGATTCGATGTCCTCTACATGACCATTACGGCGAACACGTGCATTAGGCGTACTCATTGATTTTAAGGCATCAATTGCAGCCTCAGCCTTATTTTCCTGAAAAACTCCGAAGGCTGCATTAATAATTACAACAGCCATGATAATAATAGCATCAGTAATGTCTTCTCCGCCACTTGTCACAACAGACAAGATGGCTGCGATAATCAAAACGATTATCATTAAATCTTTAAATTGATTTAAAAATTTTGTTAAAAGAGATTCTTTTTTTCCTGTATCAAGCTCATTTTTTCCGTAGAGTTCAAGACGGCGATTAACTTCCTCAGTAGTCAATCCTTTGCTTGATGAGTCTAACTCCTTTAGGACTTCATCTCCTGTTTGCGTAAAAAACTTTTTCTCTGACATAATTTTCCTTTCTTTCACAGGTAAGTAAAAAAGAGAGACCTGTGGCTCAGCCACAAGTCTCACTTTTTAAGGTAATACCGGATTACTCGAATTGTCGATATTACCACGTCTGCACGTTAGTTACTCCCTTGTTGTAAATAAGTCTATCAAAAGAAAATAAATCAGTCAAATAATAAACACGCCCACAATCACTGATAAACCATGTGGTTGTCTATTACTCAGAGCTAAATTCTTTTAATATCCTTTTCATCTATAACATTAGCTATAAACTCCGAACTCACCTTAAGGTAATCATCAATTATACGCTCAAGCCCCTTTTCATCACCATCAAGCATGAGAGCATAAATTTTTTCATGATTTTTAATGACCTCAAGGGTTCGCTCGCTACATTTGGTTGTAATTTCATAAAAATACAACTGATAAACCTCAAGGGTCTCAAGAATATTTTGAATCCTAAATATTTTAGCCCTTTCAAAAATAAAGGCATTGAAATCTCTGAAATTATCCCTAATCCCTGCAAAATCATCAAGTTCATACAGGTCATAAGACTTTTGTACCAGCTGGTGAAGCTTAGAAAAATCTTCTTTAGACATTCGCCGACTGGCCTCAATCACTGCAAAAGTTTCAAAGGACCTTCTAATAGTAAAGATTTCATAAACATCTTTTCTCGTTATCCCAAGCACTATGGCACCATTTTTATTTCCTAGGCCGTAAGCTATAAGCTTTTCAGCCTCAAGCTGCTTGAGGGCCTGTCTGATTGGAGTCCGTGATATGTTGGAATGAATAGAGATTTGCTTTTCATTTATTCTTGTCCCTGCAGGAATTTTTCCAGTAATTATCATCTTATAAAAGGCATCATAGACGATTTCATGCAATGACTTATCTAATTTTAAGTCCAAATATGATAAGAATAGTTCAGTCACTTGATTCATTTTTTATCCCCAGTGTTAAAATATAGGCTACATCACCCCAATATTTTAATTATAAACTAAAATTTTTAAAAATAAAACACCTTTAGAACATTTATCTCCAGGTACAAATTATTATTAAAGGGAGTCAAAACTACTTGTTGATTAAAAAAAGTTAAATCATATACATAATCTTTCCTTAAATTGTGATAAAATTAGGGGAATTTAATTTTAGATGGAGATCTTATGTTTAACAAACAAAATCATTATTCAAACAAGTACAGACGAAGAAGCTATCCTAAAAAACATACAGGTTTAAAGGTTTTCTTTAGTCTTCTTTTACTGATTCTTATTTTCCTTGGGGCTGCCTCTTTCATTATCTACCGCAATATTGACGCCGTTTTTGCAAATTCCTACAAGGACTTCCCCCAAACCACCAAGGCTGACTTTAAAAATTCAGATGCCTTCACGACCCTAATTATCGAAAGTGGACACAATAATTCTACTGATATTGCCTATGCGGCTGTTCTAGCTTCAACAAATGCTAAAACCAAGCAAACTACCTTTATGAATTTTCCAGTTTTTGCCATCATGCCCAATCAAAAGACAATAACTGAGGCCTATAACACAGGTGGCGATACTGGTGTCATCCAGATGGTATCTGACCTTGTTAAGCTCCCAATTAATAAGGTAGTACAAATTGACGTCAACAATATGGGGACTGTTGTCCAAGCAACTGGCGGAATTACCATGGAAAATCCCAAGGCCTTCAATGCCAATGGATATAAATTCCAACAAGGTACTGTAAGCCTTCAGACGGCTGAACAAGTTCAAGCCTATCTAACCCAAGTTGACGATGCTGACTTTGATTCATCAGTCAAAAGAATTCAAAATGTTTCCATGGAACTCTATGGTAATATCCAAAAAATTGCCCGCAGTAAAAAGCTACAAAATATTAATTACTACCGCAATATCCTAGATGCCCTTTCAACCATCATCAAATCAGACATTAGCCTTAATGATGCCAAAGAAATTGCCCTCAACTACAACAAGGGAATAATTAACACAAGTAAATTAAATCTACATACAGTAACTGAAAATGACACCAAAATTGTAACCCAAGAGGAACTTGATTCAGTTAAAAATATGTTTGTCCAATCAATGAAATAAAAAAGAACCCGCGGGTTCTTTTTTATTTCATAACTATGTAGTCGGGAACAGGCCTACTATCTTGGCTAGCAACAATAACTTGACCATTAACCGATAGCTGACTTGAGCCTCCCCCGTCAAGAAGCAGCATATTTTCTAGCCCAAGATTAGATACAGCATTCATGATGTTTCCGTATCCAGCATTGGTATCACTTAAGATGGCATAGAGATTATTTTTTTTATCATTTGCGATAAAGGTGTGAATCTTCCAATCAACTGAACCATCACTTGGTTGGACAAGTCCATCACGGATAACAGCTGAGCCAAAGTCATAGGACTGCTGGCCACCGTTTGCAATAATCTCACTTGCTGGTGTCCTTGAGTCATAGATCTTACATGACCCATCCTTATTTATAACAAAGGCATACTGCAAGCTATCTGTAGACCGCCAGTCCCTGATTAACTCTCCATTATTAATTTGAAAACCTGCAATAACACCTGTCTCCATATTAAAACCCGAAGCATTCATGATTAAAGAATTTGGATACTTGGCTACAAGCTCGTCCATGGTCACCCTTTGATCACTTAGATTTGTAACTGTCTTTAAAACCTCAGGATTATTGATTCGGTAAATTGTAATATTATTAACCGATAAATCAGTAAATTTATCTAATTTTTCGCTTGATGGAACCTTAACCCAACCAGCTTCACCTGTATCTTCTGTGACCTCCATGCTGCCTGTAGCAGCTGGTGCCTTCTCCTCAGGAACATAACCATTTTCTTCTGAAGTTTTAGTAGGCTGATTACTACTAAGACTGGTTGTAGCCTCTTCCCTTTGAGGTAAGAAGAGGTCTCTTAAGGCGTAAGCCCCACCACCTATAAGTAATAAAATTATCAAAAGCACGAGGATAAAAATCCAAGAACCTCGCCTTTTCCTTCTATTGTGTCTTTCCAAGCCAACCTCCAAAATTTACTTTTCTATTAGAAACAATTAAGGACGGTACTTTTCACTTATCCCCATGTTTCCTCTTATAGCGTCAACAGTACTAGTAAATACAACCTTGGCTGAATCCTTGTCACCACGTCTTAATTTACCAAAAATAATCTTTGAATAGTTTTTTAGGTTAACTAAAGAAAAGACCATCTTATTCTCTGCATGGGCCCAACCTGTTACCAGACTGTTCCTATAACCATAGTAATTTTTCCAGTTTAATTTAGTTGGTCCAGCCGAAGCAGGAGCAGGTTTAGCAGTCTTATGATTAATAAAAGCTAAAGGATTATACAAAATTTTTGCTTCTTTTCTAATTCTTAGGCTATATTCTGTATCATCCATCCAGATGAAAAAGTCTTCCCTTGGTAGGCCAATCTTTTCAACAACATCCCTATTTACAACTAGACCACAGAAACTTGCTAAATCAATATCTGCCTTAGTCTCAGGGGCTACTGGCTCAGAAAGAAGGATATTGGGGTTGGTGACATTTCTTCTTTGCTCCATTTGAACTTCCCCATCTGGGAACTGAACCTTACCACAAAGGCCACCATATTTGCTATATTCATCTTCATTTGAGAAAAGATTTGCAAAATAATTTAAATCATAGATGGCATCATCATCTGATAGTGACAACCAATCAAATTCTAAATTATCAAGGGCATACTTAACCCCAGCACTAAATCCACCGGCTCCCCCGATGTTTTCATCTAATTTTTTGTAGATTACATTTCCGCCGAGTAGGCCATTTTTTTCTAGCTCTTCAAAGGTTCCATCAGTTGAATTATTATCAATAATGATAATATTTGACGGCTTTAGTGTTTGATTTTTCATTGCTTCAACTGCTTCAATAAGTAGTTCCTTCCTATTGAAGGTTACTATGATTGAAGCTATTTTTGGATCATTTTTCATTTATTCCCCTTAATAATTATTTATAAAAATTTAACTTGCTCATCTTAAGCTTCTATTTTTTAATACTCTTCTTTAATCTTCCCACAATTTTAACCAAATAATTGCTCTTATCTACTAAATATAAGGGGAAAATTAATGATTTTGAATAGTACTTGCGGCATAAGTAAGCCCTTGAATCATAAGATATTTTTAAGGCCCTAAAATCACCCTTTAGGTCCTTGGAACTGTGCCTATGGTTATGGAGGTAAAATTCATCTAACAGAATTAATTCCTTATAACCCAAGCTTTTAGCTTTAATTCCCAGAATATTTTCCTCATTGTACAAGAAGGTTCCCTCATCCAGGTAGTCAATTTCCTTTAAGAAATCTGCTTTAGCTATAAAATAGCAACCTGCAACACAATCAACCTCAGCTATTGTTCCATCTACAATATTAAAGGACTGAGCAATCCTGCTATAAGGCATTCTAATCGAGTGATTTAAAACAAGCTCCTTGGCCGTAGGAATCCTCCAACCTGCCTCACTGGCATTAAAATGTTTGGAATTGTTAATTGGTGAAGCCCCTGCTATCACATACTTATCATCAATATTTAAAGCTTCAATTGTTTTATAGATAAGGTTTGCATCTGGAATAATAACATCAGGGTTTAGTATTCCGACATATTTAGAATTAAATTCCTTCAAGGCAAATTTTATTCCGATATTATTACCTGCACTATAGCCCTTATTTTCATCAGCAAATAGCAGGCTAACATTTTTAACATCTTTAAATTTATTTGTTAAAATTTCCCGGGAATTATTGGGTGAAGCATTGTCAACAACAATAATATTAAAGTTTTCAGAAAAACTCAGTAGTTGCTCCACACATTTAATGGTGTCATCAAATGAATTATAATTCAAAACAACTAAAGATAGTTCGTCAAAATATTTTGGCTTTTCTAAAGGCACTCTTACTCCACTCCTAATCTTCTAAAACTTTCATTAAATTATTGTAACTATTTTCTAGGGTCAGGTTTTTTATGCTTTCAAGGGCGTTATTTGCAAGTTTCTGTCTCAAATCTTGGTCTTTGAGAATCCTCACAATACTTTCAGCCAAACCTGCTGCATCTCCTACCTCATTAACAAGGGCCGTTTGCTCGTCAAGGGCAAAATCATCTGAACCACCATTTTTAGTAGTTACAAGAGCAGCCCCACAAGCCATAGCCTCTGTAGCCACAAGACCCCATCCTTCAAGAACAGACGGGAACAAGTAGATAGAAGACTCATTATAGACCTCATCCCTCAACTGATCACCTGATCTTTTTCCTAAATATTTAATAAAAGCAGGTAAATTTTCAGGCTGATCAAAAACACCAAAGAGCTGGGCTTCAAACTTAGGATAGCGTTTGTAGGCTAACTCTAGGGCCTCTATTCCTGTAGCCGTTCCCTTGTAGGGGTTGGTATGGTAAATCATTGAAACAATTGGTTTTCTATCTTCAACGGGTTTGGTTAAGTAAAATTTTGATTCATCAGTATAGTTCTTAACCAGATAAACCTCTGAGCTATATTTTTCAACCTCTCTTTTAAGCCATGAACTTACCACAATCTTCTTCATTGGAAGCTTCCAGGCTTCTCTGATAATTTCTTCCTTGTAGTAGACCTTTTCATCATGTTGAATAAGGTAGAAATAATTTTTTAAATTATCCAACCTATCAGCAATGCTTAAAATAATATCAAAGCCTAAACAAATAACTCTCTCATCATCCTTAAGCTTCCTTGGCTTAAAGTGAAAGGAACTTGATATCTTAATTTTTTCATCAAGCTGATACCAACTTATCTTTTTTTGTTTCCCTTTGGTTTTGGCATAGTCATAAAAATGCTTTAAAATTTTTAAATGATTATGTGTTCTAATTTTATAATTTGAATCTCCAACAAATAGAATTTCAACTTCATGGCCATGTCTTGACATCTCATTGGCGTAATCAAAGCCTACTTTTAACCCTCCTGATGGTCTATCTACATTTCTTGGAATAACAAACTTTATCTTCATCTTCAATTTCTCTCTTACAAGCCTTTATAGCTTAGATTTCATCTTTTTCCAAAAGACTTAGGTAGTAGGTACATGATTTTACTAGATTCTCATTTTGGAATTTGTTTCTCTTAAAGAAATCACTGTGTGATTTTTTAGTAGAGCTACTTTTATCATGGATAACCTTTAACTCCGGTGAATAATATGATTTTAAGCCAGCTTTTTCCATCTCATAAAATAAAATCTGCATTTCCATGTAGAAGAAAGTATTTTCATCAAAGGCATAGTCACGCCATTCAAAAAACTGCTTAGAAAAGACAACGAAGGCTCCGTGAAGTTGGATTCCCTCTTGTGCTTCCTTCCAAAAATCCCCATCATTATAAGACTTGTTGTTTCTTACCAAATTAGCAAGTCGGTTTCTCACTAAGGCATAATAAGGGTGGTCAATCTTAGACTGGGCTGTTTTAATACGCTTTTTAACAGCCTCTTTTGAAACCCAGTCCCCTTTTTTAGGATTCTGGTGTTGATTTGTTCCACCAACATTAATATCAGGACCGTAGGCTGCAAAATTTTCTCTGGCATAGATTTCTTCAATGGCTTGATCAAAATTATTAGATTCCAGGTGAGAATCTGGATTCATAATTGCTATAAAATCAGGATTTTCGGCCAATGCCCTCCTGAAACCAACA
This sequence comes from Streptococcaceae bacterium ESL0729, assembly GCA_029391995.1. NCBI lineage: Bacteria > Bacillati > Bacillota > Bacilli > Lactobacillales > Streptococcaceae > Streptococcaceae bacterium ESL0729. The sequence goes on along the minus strand of CP113924.1, from coordinate 192,612 downwards.
TTCATTCCCCTTGCAAAACCTGCATTCTCTTGGTTTAAGATGACCTCAATTTTATCATCATTAGCATACTTGTCCTTGAGCCTCTGACCTGATTTATCAGGACTGTCATTATCAATAATTACAATCTTGTAATCATTTGCTACCTTTTCTCTTATACTAGCTACTGCTAAATCAATTTCATCTTCTGAATTAAAATTTAATGTTACAAAGGAAATCATTACTTTTTCTCTACCTGCCTTTTTCTTTTACACGTCTACTTTTTATATTTCTTAATGGGTTCTATCTTCTTGGTGAGATTTTTTATAATCTGGCTCTTCTGTAGCATAATTTTGCCCGTAAAGCTTCTTCAAATAAAAATCGAAATCATCTGGAACAAGCATTTCAGTATCTTCAAATTGAAGCATTTTACCCTTGCCCCATACCTCTGAGTCAAATAGTTCCTTAAAGGAAAGTGAACCTGTAACAGTCCCCTTAACTGGTGAAGTCTCGTATTCTATTGATGTATAAAGTTTATCTAGCTTGTCATAGATTTGATTTTGTGTCTCATTTGAATTTAATCTAAGAGCCTTTAAAGCCTTAACAACCTTATAAACCATTGGACTTTTCGTCTTGACCGTATCCTTATTTTCTAAGGTAAAGGTTGAGGCGATGGCCCTTAAGTATAAAACTCTAAACTGATAGAATTTTAAGGCCAATTTATTTTGCGGTCCTGAATCAAGCGGTAGGCAGTCAATCAAGCAAAGGCCAAGATGGTTATTTTTAGGAATACCAAGCTCAACCCTGACTTCTTCTTTTAAGAACACACGTGGGAAATAACAAAATGAATTGAAGTCATCTGAATATGCGGCTACCCAAAACTTATCAGATAGACCCTCTTGCATAAGTTTGATTGCTTCCTTGTAGTAAGGTCTTGGAATTGCTATATCGACATCATCATCCCAAGGCACAAATCCTTGATATTTGACAGCTCCCATAACTGATCCCCCACGTAAAAAAAAAGGGTAACCTTTGCTGTCCATTATCGCCTTTATCTCTTTCAAGGCTTCAAGTTCTAGCAACTGTAGTTGCTTAATTTTCTTATCTTCACTAAAAGTCATTTCCCACCCCACCAATATTTAAAAGTAATTTATTTTCATTATATTGTACTATGCTACGATTTTAAAATTTGAATGTAACTAATGACAATTGTACCCAATTTTTATTATGAACACAAGGTTTGTTCAGAAAGTTTATTAAACTTTTCCCTAACTTTAGTAAAATGAAAAACTTTTGGATAAAAAATTATAACTACCTTAAAAGCTTAAAACTGGTATAATAGAACTTACATTAAAAGTTAATTTAAAGGAGAAAATCATGGCAGAAGTAGAAAGCTTCCAACTTGACCACACTAAAGTACTAGCACCTTACGTCAGGCTTATTGCAAGCGAAGAGGGACCTCATGGTGATGTTATAACAAATTTTGATGTCCGCTTGGTTCAACCAAATGTTCAAGAGATTCCAACAGGGGGCCTACACACAATTGAGCACCTGCTGGCAAGTCTTATTCGTGACCGCATTGACGGGATGATTGACTGCAGTCCCTTTGGCTGTCGGACTGGTTTTCACATGATTATGTGGGGTGAGCCAACCAGTGAGGACATTGCTCGAGTTATCAAGTCATCTCTTGAAGAAATTGCTGATGGTATTACTTGGGAGGATGTCCCTGGAACTACGATTGAATCTTGTGGTAACTACCGCGATCATTCACTCTGGTCAGCTAAAGAGTGGGCCCGTGAAATTCTTTCAAAAGGTATTTCAACAGATGCCTTTGAAAGAAAAGTAATTTAAAAGCAGAAAAAACCGCTAGCATGATGTCTAGCGGTTTTTAGGAGTTTATTTATGAAAAAAGTTTTTATACAGTTTTTAAGCTGTCTTTTAGGAGTGACCTCAGTATAAGCCTGAAAGCTTAATGGAAGCTAAAGATAAACTTAGATTAAACTTAAAAAAATATACCTTTAAATCCTTCCAAAAAATTAAGTAAGAAGCTTCTAATAAAAAATAAATGAAAACAAAAAAAACCGCTAGCATGATGTCTAGCGGTTTTTAGGAGTTTATTTATGAAAAAAGTTTATACAGTTTTTAAGCTGTCTTTTAGGAGTGACCTTAGTATAGGCCTGAAAGCTTAAGAAAAGCTAAAGGGAAACTTAGGTTAAACTTAAAAAAGAATCTTGATTTCATCAAGATTCTTTTTATTAATTATTTATCTGTAAGAGCGTCAAGTCCTTTGCAAAAATTAATTATGCAATCTCTTCCCCAATATCCGCTATATATTTATCAATTGTTGAAAAATGAACAAATATACTTATAAAGGCAATAACTACCGAAACGAAATACTTAGCCAATTCTCCAAGAACAGCAGCTACAATGAAAGTTATGAAATGCTGTTTGTAGTCTGTTCTTATTTTTACAGTTTCACCACCATACCAGTTCTTTTCTATAGATCCCTTTTTAAAATCTGCGCTTTGAGAACAGTCGCGAGCCGTTTTGAAGCTATTCCAAGGGGTAAAGAACCATGAAAATCTCCCACCTTAGTAGCGTTTGTAATCTGCATACCAACAATAGATATAATTAGAAAAAATACATATGCGACAAGTATTATTTTCATAAGCGGAGTCGTATCCATGCACAGAATAAATATCAGAGATCAAAATATGTATCCTGAGAGATAAAATTTGATATTCATGTGAGATGTGGCGAAATAACCTCGTCTTTCTTCTGAAATGTTCTCCCGTATTTCTTCATCATCAAAATTTCCGGGAGGGGCTATATACTCATTTTGTGCAGAAGTATCTTCAACAAAAGTCCTTACTGGTGGTGCCACATATTCATCGTCTTTATATCTCCTATGTTAATACTTCATTTATGTCTTCAACAGTTATGGTATTTAAGTCGTAAGAGCTCGTTCTGCTAATGCGAATAGACATAGCCATGATGAGTTTCTCATTAAGATTTCTAATCCAACGACCATTACTGGAGTCATTTGAAATATTGTACTTGTTTTCAACTAGTAGACCGTAAGATTTTTCATCAATTTTATAGCCAGACCTATGAAGATCCAGAAGACCAATTTCCACAAGATCTTTAAGGCTATAATCTTCAAAGTTCATAGTCGTTGGAATACGACTTCTAAGGCCTGAGTTCATTTGTAGGAACTCTCCCATCTCTTTTGTATAACCGGCAAAGATAATTACAATATCTCTTCTGTGATCTTCCATAAATTTCAAAATTTCGCCAATGGCCTCTCTACCAAAATCATTATCCCCATTTCCACTTAAGGTATAAGCCTCATCGATAAAGAGGACCCCTCCTAGGGCAGATTCGAGAACCCTACGGGTTTTAATAGCAGTCTGTCCAACATAACCCGCGACTAAGTCACTTCGTGAAACCTCAATAAATTTATTTTGACTGATAACATCCTTTTGATAAAGGATATCACCCATAATACGGGCGACAGTCGTCTTGCCAGTTCCCGGGTTTCCTAAGAAGAGAGAATGGAGAGTGAAATCGGAAATGTTTTGTCCCAATTCTTCCCGACGCTTATTAACTTCTGCAACAGCAATAAATTGTTCCATCTGTTTTTTGACCTGGGTAATACCTATCATCTGGTTCAGCCGATCTGTAGCACTAATAGAAGTTTCGTCATTTTGGTAGCGCCCGGCATTAGCAACTTCTTCAATGTCTGCTTTGATTATTGTTGCAACATCATCACAATCATCTTCAATAACACGACTAGCAAGAGCATTCAAGAGTTTTTCATTGAAGTTACGAATCCAGCGTCCATTACTCTTATCAAGAGAGTTCCTATAAGCACCTTCAACTCTTTTTGCATACCACTCTTCATCTTCCAAAACATATTGTTTTTTCCTCAAAAGGAATTGTCCCATCTTGGTTATTTCTTGAGGAGAGTAATCCTCGAAGACGAAAGTATTAGGAACTCGCGACTTGAGACCAGGGTTGGTTTGCAGGAATTGTTCCATCTCTTTCGTATAACCGGCAAAAATGACCATGATTTCATCTCGGTAGTCTTCCATATATTTCAGGATGGTGTTGATGGCTTCCTGACCAAAATTTACCCTAGACTCTCCCTTATTTAAGGTATAGGCTTCATCAATGAAGAGAACCCCTCCTCGTGCCTTCTCCAAAAATGACTGAGTTTGTAGGGCAGTTCCTCCTACATTTTCTGAAATCAGATCTGATTCTGATACTTCAATGAATTTATATTCGTCACCTGAAAACGCTCCATTTTCAAAGAGCACTTCCCCAAGAAGCCTTGCAACTGTCGTCTTACCGGTTCCCGGATTTCCCAGAAAGACCGAGTGAAGGGACTGTTTTTCAGGTGAAAGACCTTTACTTTCACGTATTTTATTGTACTCAACCATCTGGATAATCTTATTAATTTCCCCCTTGACCAGATCAAGGCCAACTAGGTCATTTAATTTCTCCCGAGCACTTTGTGAGGGAATATTTTTCGGGGAACTTGAAAGAGTATTGGGCGAGGTCGCCGTAGCCTTTCCAGATCCTGAACTCATCATGTGACTGTCTTCAGAAACCTGAAATACTAGATCGCTCTTTTGACCACCAACAAAGCTGATATAGTCGGTGCAGAGCTTAGAACCTCCCCTTAAACGAATATTAGGACCGCATTTTCTGTTTAGACGGAGTCCTTCTCCCATTAAAACAGAATTGTCATCCATAAATAAATCTATCTTTTTAGAATATTGACCGAGAAGATTCAAGACTCCCTTGGAAGACATAAGCGAGCCTTCTCTTAAACTGACTACATTGTTGACAGTCAGGCCCTCCACTTGTGCCATCGAGCCATCTAAATAAATCGAAGAGCAAGTGCTTTTAGCTGCCTTTAGCGATGAACCATTTATTACACATATTCCATGCTCAAACGTCTTCTCAGTTTTTCGGAAAACTGTAGTATTGGTGAGGGTTACCCTACTCCCTTGGGCCCATAAGGTTGAATTGTCGTCATTCTGGAGGGAACCGCTTATTTTACAGTTTGTAAAAATGGCCTCTGAATACAAAATACTCACTGCATTACCAGAGCGGTTTGGAAGTTCGATAACCGTATCTCGCATGGTTACCCTAGATCTATTCTTGACAATTACACTATCCAAAAACTTGCTCTTTATAAGATCAGCGGTTGCATTATAAAATTTAGCTACTCCTTTTTTTACTTCCAAACTAGTCCCTTTTATGGTTGCACCGTCCTCTGCATAGAGGGTAGGAGCACTAGGATTTTCAACTTCTGTTGTAAGCACCACATTTTCAATGGAGACAGTTGATTTTTCTGTAATCACCAGAGAATTCTTATCCTCATCTGCCTGAATACAGATATTTTTAAGAGTGACCTGGGTTCCCCCTTTGATAACTAATTTTCCATATATAGCATTTTCATAAATATCAGTATTTCCTTCTTTTCTCAAACAGCCAATAATAGTTATATTTTTTTCAAGATTATGTTGATATCCTTGAGGTATCCTGTAATTAAAACCACTCTCTAGTTCAATGACATCCCCATCGCTTGCTGCTGCATATGCATCACCAAAGTCCCACGTATTTCCTCCGGAACCCACTAAATATTTTGCCAAACTCGCCTCCTAAATATTTTTTAATGTTCTATAGACAACATCTTAGTTATCTTGTTCACTGCTATTATACACCTTTACGTAGAAGTGCACACCTTAAAAAATACTTTTACCTCTTAAAAAATAAGAAATTAAAAAAAATCCTGATAGATTATCAGGATTTTCTTCGATTATTTGTCTGTAAGGGCATCAAGTCCTGGAAGAACTTTACTTTCAAGACTAGCACCTTTATTATATCTTCCTTACTTATTGCTTTGGCATTATGGAGATTATCCCCATCACTTCCATCATTCATCTTTTCGGTAAGTTTTTACTTGAAGTTCTCATAAACTCCCTACCTGTTCTCTCGAATTCTTAAGCTTCATCCAATGAATTAATTAGATTCAATATCATTAAAAAACATATTCTTAACACTTGGAACACTAACAGAACTGTTGGGATGGGCTATTAATAACTCATCTCCAGATTTCAATTGTTTTTTTGAACTGTCCCAAAAACTAAGAGAGTTTAATGACAAGGTGCACTTTTCTCCCACGTAAATATTAGGATTTATCACTTTATTCAAATAAATCTCTTCACCGCGGAAGATGGAATTTTTCTCCATATATAAATTGCATCTTTCTGGGTAATGAGCACGGAAATTTAAAATTCCTTTTGATAACATTAAGGATCCATTATCCATATCTACACAACTTTCAATAGACAAATCTTCTACATGCGCAGTGGAACCTTGTAAAACCAATCCTGAATAGTTGCCCCCATTCGATTTCAATAGAGAAGTATCTGTCATCCAAAGCGCCGAAACATATTCTCCCACTGTAGATTCGCGAGAAACCATGGTATTTACTAAATCGACTTCACTTCTTATCACCCACATTGTAGGAAATAAATCATTTTGGGTTGAACCACTTATATTGCAGTCTACAAAATTTGCGCTTGAATCTTCAATATGAACTGAGTTATTTGATTGGGTAGGAAGCTCTAAAATGGAATTTACAAAAGTTACGCGAGATTTGTTGAGGAGTTTTACTTTATCACGAAACTTACTATTTTCAAAGGTAGCTTCGCAACCATTGAAACATCCCTGATTTGTAACTAATAAATTGCACCCATATACTGTCGACCCCGTATCTGCGTATAAAATAAACACAGAATAGTTTTCAACTTTTGTTGTCAGTACTACATTTTCCATATTAAGTATAGACATCTCTTCAACCATCAAAGCTGCCTTATCTTCGTCAGGCTCAATCCATAAGTTTTTGAGGGTAACATGGGCACCGCTTTTCAATATAAACTCGCCATAAATTGTATTAGTATATAGGATTCCCTCATTATTTTTTTCAAGATGCCCCTCAATAGTTATGCATTTCTCGAGATGTCTAGATTCTCCCTTAGGGATAGTAAAATTATAACCCTTTTCTAACTCAATAATATCGCCATCTCGAGCTACCTTATAAGCCTCATCGAAACTCCAAGCATCAAGTCCATGCCCTATTATGTATCTTTTCATTTTCATCCCCTAAACATTATATTATTTCTTGCTTTCCTAAACATGATGTGTTAGTTATCATAATCACTATATTATACACTTTTACAGAGATTTACGAAATAGTAATTTAGAAAAAACAAAAAAATCCTGATAGATTATCAGGATTTTCTTTAATTATTTACCTGTAAGAGCGTCAAGTCCTGGAAGAACTTTACCTTCAAGAAGTTCCATAGAAGCTCCACCACCAGTAGAGATCCATGAGAATCTGTCAGCATATCCTAGGTTGATTGCAGCTGCTGCTGAATCTCCACCACCGATGATTGATTTGCAATCTGGTTGTGAAACGATAGCATCCATTACTCCGATAGTACCAGCTTGGAAGTCAGGGTTTTCAAATACACCCATTGGTCCATTCCAGACTACAGTTTTAGCTCCTTCGATTTCTTTACCGAATTGGGCAATTGCTTTTGGACCAATATCAAGACCCATGAAGCCAGCGTCGATTGCTTTACCTTCAGTATCTTTGATTTCAGTGTAGTCAGCAAATCCGTTTGCTTCTTTAGAGTCGTCTGGAAGGATTAGTTTTCCGTTAGATTTTTCAAGAAGTTCGCGAGCAAGGTCAAGTTTGTCTTCTTCAACTAGAGAGTTTCCGATTTCAATTCCTTGAGCTTTGAAGAATGTGTAAGTCATACCTCCACCGATAAGGACTTTATCAGCTTTTTTAAGAAGGTTTTCGATAACACCGATCTTGTCAGATACTTTTGATCCACCAAGGATGGCAACAAATGGACGAACTGGAGCATCAACAGCGTTTTGGATGTACTCAATTTCGTTTTCAAGTAGGAATCCTGCTACTGCTTTATCAACGTTCTTAGAGATACCAACGTTTGAAGCGTGGGCACGGTGAGCTGTACCAAAGGCATCATTAACGAAGATTCCATCTCCAAGACCTGCCCAGTATTTAGCAAGTTCTGGATCGTTTCCAGATTCTTTTTTACCGTCGATATCTTCAAAACGAGTGTTTTCAACAAGAAGAACTTGTCCATCTTTAAGGTCGCTAACAGCTTTTTCAAGCTCAGCTCCACGAGTTTCAGGAACGAAAACAACTTCTTGACCAAGTTTTTCAGATAAAGCTTTTGCTACTGGAGCAAGAGATTTTCCTGCTTTATCTTCTTCAGTTTTAACACGTCCTAGGTGAGAGAAGAGGATAGCACGTCCACCGTGATCAACGATGTATTTGATTGTTGGTAGTGCTGCAGTGATACGGTTATCATTTGTGATAACTCCGTCTTTTAGGGGAACGTTAAAGTCAACACGGACAAGAACTTTCTTACCTTTAAGATCTACATCTTTAACAGTTAATTTAGCCATTTTTTCTCCTTTTAAAATCAAATGATTTAGCTATTTATATACATTGATTATTATAGCACATACTGAGCTTTTGTTGAGGGATAAATATATTTTTTTTACTTAGATAGTTTTACAACTAAACCCTTAAGTCCAATTGATCCAAATCCATCAATCTTAGAGTCAATATTATGACCATTTTTACCAAACTCATTGATACGGATGTTTTTAACCTTAGTACCTTTTTTGATTGGTTTTGGCATACCCTTGACTGGAAGGTCTTTAATGATTACTACAGTATCCCCTGTATTAAGCTCATTACCTTCGCTATCTAAAACAACAAACTTACCTTCAGTTTCATTAGCTGCTACATCATCAGCTGTAAACTCAAGTCCACAATCAGGACAACCATAAGTTGTGTCAGATAATTCATAAGTATAAACGCAAGAGCACGATGGGCATTTAGGTGTTTCCATTTTTTCTCCTTTAAAATTTAAAAAAGGGAAGCTATTAAGCCTCCCTTGTTTTTATCGTTAATAAGATGTCTTATTTAGCGATTTTTGCGAAGTACTCAAGAGTACGAACTAGTTGTGAAGTGTATGACATTTCGTTGTCATACCAAGCAACAGTTTTAACTAGTTGTGCATTGTCATCACCAGTGATGATTTCTGTTTGAGTAGCATCGAAAAGTGATCCAAATGACATACCAACGATGTCAGATGAAACGATGTCGTCAGTGTTGTATCCGTAAGATTCGTTAGCAGCTTTAGCCATAACTTCGTTTACTTCTTCAACAGTAACTTCTTTACCAAGGATGCTTACAAGTTCAGTAAGTGATCCAGTTGGGATTGGAACACGTTGTGCGTGACCTGAAAGTTTACCGTTTAACTCAGGGATTACAAGACCGATAGCTTTAGCAGCACCAGTTGAGTTAGGAACGATGTTGATTGCAGCAGCACGCGCACGACGGAAGTCTCCACCACGGTGAGGACCATCAAGAAGCATTTGGTCACCAGTGTATCCGTGAACTGTAGTCATTGTACCAGCTTTAAGACCGAATTCTTTGTTAAGAGCGTCAGCCATTGGTGCAAGACAGTTAGTAGTACATGAACCAGCAGAGATTACTGTTTCAGTTCCATCAAGTACATCATGGTTAGTGTTGAAAACGATAGTTTTAACATCAGCTCCACCAGGTGCAGTGATTACAACTTTTTGAGCTCCATTTTCGTGAAGGTGAAGTTCAGCTTTTTCTTTGGAAGCGAAGAATCCAGTTGCTTCAAGAACGATTTGAACATCATCGTTTTTCCAATCGATTTTTGTTGGGTCAGCTTCAGCAGAAACTTTAACGAATTTACCGTTAACGTTAAATCCACCTTCAGCAACTTCAACAGAACCGTCGAAACGACCTTGAGTTGAATCATATTTTAAAAGGTGAGCAAGCATTTCTGGGTTAGTTAGATCGTTGATACGAGCAACTTCAACACCTTCGATTTCTTGAATACGACGGAATGCAAGACGCCCGATACGTCCAAAACCATTAATACCGACTTTAATTACCATAATGTAGATTTCCTCCTTATTGAAAATCAAAAATTTATTTAAGGGAGACTAATCTCCCACCACATTGGTAAGTAATCAACTTACATCAACTATGATAACATTTTTACAATAAATTGCAAGAACTAAAGACTGATAAGTAAGAGATAAAATATAAATAAATAGTGGTCTTATTACAATATTATTAAGAATAAATTACTCATCTTTAACATTTTCTTTTTTACCAAATAGTTTAGCAAAAAAGCCCTTTTTCTTGTCAGTATCAAGGTCTGTTTTCAACTTTTCAGCATCTTCTTTCAGCTGCTCTGAATCAAGTTTTAACTGCTCACTATCAAGACGTAATTGCTCACTATCGGCCATGGCTTTAGCAGTTAATTGCTGCTGTTGATCAAGCTGCTTGTCCTTTTCAAAAATTTGCTGATCCTTAATGGCAATTTGGTTGTCCTTGGTGGCCAGTTGGCTATCTTTGACCCTTAACTGCTCATTTAAGCGTCTAATCTCAGCATTCTTATCCTCCATAAGACTTGTAAGAAGGCTAGCTAAACCTTGCTCTGAGGCTCCCTTGTCCTCACCCTCTTCTTCAGGCTTGAAAGTAACCTTCTTACCATAGATATTTTCCAGTTCCTTAATACCATTGATGTTTACAACGGTTGTACCCTTTTCATTTTTTTCAACATACTCCCCAGGTAATTTTTTAACCCGGTTATTCATGGCCTGCCGGGTTACGCCGAATAAATCCGACAATTCACTTACAGTTTTTAAATCCATTATCCACTCCTTACACAAATTATACTAATAGCTAGATTATAACATTTATTGAAAAATAAAAAAACAAACCTTCCCAGTCTCTGAACCAAAATATATTGATTAGATAGTAAATAATGCTATAATAGCAAAAGACTTGGTCTTCTCCTTAACTTTAAGCCAGAAGACCTCAATATTCAGCAAAAGGAAGTTTATATGAAATTTAAAAAGAAAATCGGAATGCCCTTAATTTTAATATCAGTCTTTTTAGGGCTTATTTTTGCTTTTTCTGCCATCCAAACCAAGGATACAACGGACATTAACCATCTAAAAAATGAACTTCGTACAACTCAAGACAAATTAAAAGCCGCTGAAGATAAAAATCAAGCCCTTGAAGAGGCTGTCGCTAATCCCATAAAAGCTTATGGTAATGAAGCACGGGCTGAACTTCAAAAGCAGGGCCTAAATGCCAACCTCATCCTACAAACTGACGAAAGATGGGCTAATCTTCCTTACGGCTGGGGTACCTACACCACTTTTGACAAAAATGCCTGTGCCATAGCCTCACTTTCAATGATTAATGCTAACTATCAAAAGGGGGATTTATCAGTCCAAAATGTTTTAGATTGGGCTAAAAATGACTACTTTACCGATGAGGGTACCTCTTGGAACATTTTCCCTGCCTTTGCTGAAAAATATGACTATAACTTTACTGACCTTGGAGACAATATTGACAGTGCCCTTTCTTACCTAAGCCAGGGAATTCCAGTCGTTGCATCAGTCAAACCAGGAATCTTTACATCAGTTGGTCACATCTTGGTTCTAAGTTCTTTAGATGACCAAGGAATCCACCTTCTTGATCCAAATGATGATGCTAAAAAAAGGCATTCACTAACTGCCTTTAGCAAAGAGCAAATCCAAAATGAACTTGCCCATCTCTGGGTCTATACAGCAAAATAAAAAGGAGTGCTAAACTCCTTTTTTTCTATCCTTTTGTTGGCTGGCAAAATAAGTCTTAACCGCCTTCTGATAAACCTTAAATAATTTTTTATTAGCTTCTTTTCCTTGAGACGAGTTTGGAGCAACCATATTAAAAGCATGATAACAACCTTCATAAACGTCAAGCTCTGCCTCTCCTCCACTTGAGTTAATTTTTTCAATGTAAGCTTTTGTCTCATCATAAAAGGGCTCAATTGACCCAACAAAGGAGTAGGTCGGCGGAAGGTTTTTAAAATTTGTAAGTCTTGCTGGTGCTGCATAGAAGGGCACGTCACTACTTCCATACCCATTTCCTAGATACAGTTTCCAAGCCAAAATATTAGCTTTTTGATCCCAAATAGGAGCATTATTACTGATTTCTGAATCCGTCTGTTCACGGTCATCAAGCATGGGATAAAGGGGAATTTGAAAGGCAATACTTACCTCACCCCTATCTCTAGCATAGGCTGAAAGGGCACAGGTAAGACCACCTCCTGCACTTTCTCCCCCAATAAAAAGTTGATCCTCCCTTATTCCAAGCTCCTCATGATTATTTTTCATCCATAAAAGGCTCAAATAAGCATCATCAAGAGCAGCCGGATAGGGCTTTTCAAGCGACAGTTGATAGTCGGGTGCGATAATAACCGCAGGGCTTGCCCTAATAAATCCTTCAATAATCCCCGTCTCAATCTCAGGGCGACCCATGGCATATCCACCCCCATGAAACCAGAGGAGACCAGGTAAAGCATCCTTTGACTGGTAGTCTTTAGATTTATAGATACAAAGTCTGAGTTTACTACCATCAGTCCGGTCAATAAAGACCTCCTCAAAGGAAATATCAGCAGCTGGTCTTAGTTGTTCAAGGATCTGATCAAGTAAAAATTGACTAAAATAAAAACCTCTTTTACTATGCCAGGGTAATATTGATTTAAGAATTTCCCCCCGCCATCGTAAATTTGGAGCAATCATTTTTCTAGTAACTTTCATCACTTCTCCAATCATTTTCAGAAATATTACAAAAAATTATACCATAAAACATTAAAAAGACACCTTAAATCAACATAATACACTAAAAATTAGTTCTTATTCGATAAAAGAGTGTTGATTTAAAAAAATAAAATGAGACAATTAATGTGTTATACAAAATTTTAAACTAATAAACTAAGGAGAACAAGCACAATGGAAGATAACTTACAAACTAATTGCAAAAATTGCAAGGCACCACTAGCACCTGATGATAAATTTTGCCCATCGTGTGGTCATCCTGTAGAGGGAACTATTAAAAGTTCCACAAGTAACGACAAAATCAAAGACTTAAAACCCAGCAAACTAAACATGCATTACCTGAAAAACTTTTTGATTAATAACTTCGAATTAACCCATACTTTTTATGGCCTTATCTTTTTCATAACCCTCTTTTCAGCCCAAAGAGGACTCATATTCCTTTTACTATCTCTAATGGTTCTTTACTTTTTAGCCATCTCTAGTAAGGGAAATGAAATCAAGGCAAATAGAAAATTAATTGAACTTTTTTCAAAAACTTACAGTCAATCTGAAACAACCATTCAATCAATACATTCAGAATCAGCCAAGATAGTCGGAGAATTAACTAAAACTGTTGATTCAGACCAAGCAAAGGATAAAGTAGACAATCCTGCACCAGCAGTCAGTAACAATCTAACTAAATTGGGACTAGTAAATATCCTAACAATCATATCTTCTCTCCTTGCCTTATATGGTGCCCTTGGACCTAAATTTATTAAATTCATAGATGAAAATATCTACCAACTACTAGGTGATATTTCATCAGTTGGTAGATCAATTAACGGATTTAATCAAATGTTTGGTAACGGGCAGACCAACAACAGTCTTGAGTTAGCTAAATACATAGGCTTTGCACTAATTATTGTACCAATTTTGACAATAGTTTTTACTTTCCTAGCAAACAAAGCCCTACAAATGACTTCCCTAATTCTAGCCGCTCTTGAGCTCATACTCTTTATTGCTCTTGGCTCTTACCTAAGCAGTACCTTAAATAATTTTGGCTACCATGATGGGATTTTAACCCTATTATTCAATAAGAATTATCCAATTTTAGGCTTCCCAGCTTACGCCCTTTTATTTGGAACAATTGGTATGGTAATTTCATCAGCCCTTAAATTTTTTAAATCAAAAAATAAATAAATCTTACTTCCTTATATTAAAGAGCCCAGCTATTGGGCTCTTTTTAAATAGAAGCTAACATTTCAATATGTTAAAATAAGATTATCGAAGATTTAGAGGTGGACAAATTGCAAAACAAAAAACCAAAAATATCAATAATAATCCCAGTTTATAATTCAGAAAAATATATTAAACAATGTCTTGATTCTATTCTCCAAAATACCTATACCGACTATGAAATTTTGCTCATCAATGATGGATCTAAGGATAATAGCCTTACCATTTTAGAAGACTATAAAATTAAAGATGGTAGGATAAAGGTGGTAGATAAAGAAAATCAAGGAGTTGCACCTACCAGAAATTTGGGAATATCTATGGCTCAAGGTGAGTATGTTATTTTTATTGATAATGACGATTTTATTGATTCTGATTACCTTGAAACTTATCTCAAAGAGATCGAAAAAAATAAATCAGATATTGTAATCGGTGGATACAAACGAACAAACAAAGAAAAAGTTCTTTTTTCTGACTACCCAAGGGATAATAAATGGGGAAAATATATAATCCTTGCACCTTGGGCAAAAATATACCGTAAATCTTTTTTACTTGAAAATAAAATTCAATTTCTTGATTATCCAATTGGAGAAGACGTTTATTTCAATTTAAAAGCCTTTAATTTTACCAAGAAAATAAGCTCAATTAACTACACTGGTTACAATTGGTTTTATAATGGGGAAAGTGTATCAAATACTTCCCAAAAAGGCTTTAGTCAAAAAATAAATATTATATATTTTTTAAATAAACTTCTTGAAATCGCAAAAAACAGTCAAGAAAATGAGTATTTTAAATACTACATCAAGCGCTATTATATTTGGTATCTTCTTTTTTCAGGAAGACAAGCATCAGCAGATGAATTTATGAACCAATATTATACCATTAAAAATTGGATACAAGAAAAAGGGCTTGAAAGCAAGCTAAATCCTCTTTCAAATAAATTATCAGGAGAAAATTACAAAAATCGTCTTATTGTATTGATTTTTAGATTCCTTGAAAAAATTCACCTCTTACCTATATTTGCAAAATTATATTGCCAAAAAAGATAGATTTTTAATCTATCTTTTTTCATATTTCATATATGATCATCAGGAAGATAAACAACTTCAAACTCTTCAGCCACGACCTTCATTTCTTCACTAAA